>PWYU01000013.1 GCA_003567725.1 Syntrophomonadaceae bacterium
GGACGCCCCATTAGGAATCCGGCCACCAGGACCCCTGCAAAAAGCAGGGGAAGGATTTGGAGGGCAAAATCGCGCGTGGATTCGACCCAGGAAACCCGTTCGTCCCGGTCAAACCAGCGCCAGACCATAAAACCGAGTATAATTAAAAGAGCTGCTACCAGGTACCATTTAGCCTGGAAAAGTGCATACCATAACCCGGCAGCTTCCTGGGGCCTGCCCAGAGCGGCAAGGACCAGGATTAGGATCAGGACCAGGAAATAAGTTAGGTTTTGCAGCTGACTGCGTTTTTCCGGAGCTTCTTCCTCCAGGCCCTGCATAGGGGATTCAGTCCTGTTCCGGTCTTCCTTCCTGTAGAGCAGGGCCATAATCAAGCCGATAACTAAGGCGAAAATCACGGCTCCTATGGCCCGGGCCAAACCAAGCTCCCACCCCAGGATCCTGGCAGTGAGGATAATGGCCAGGATGTTAATGGCCGGGCCGGAATAAAGGAAAGCAATAGCGGGTCCAAGGCCGGCTCCTTTTTTATAGATTCCTGCAAAAAGGGGTAGCACCGTGCAGGAGCAAACGGCAAGCACGCTTCCAGACACTGAAGCAACTGAGTAAGCCAGCACTTTGTTCGCCCCGCCGCCGAAGTACTTGATCACCGCTCCCTGGGAGAGGAAGTTGGCAATTGCCCCGGCAATGAAGAAAGCCGGAATCAGGGTTTGCAACACATGCTCGCGGACATAATACTGCAGCAGTAAAAAAGCTTCCATAATGGAAGCCTGGATATTTGGGTGCTGAAAGGGGATAAAATATGCAGCTATAAAAACTAAAACCAGGATGATCGCTTTTCGCATGTTTTCCATTGATTAAACACTCCCTCTGCAGCCCGGAATGTTCGGGCTGAAAACATTACATATGCCTGTTTTTAGTGGATCTGTGGTTATTGTTCTTCCTGGATCCACTTTTTGATCTGGTCTTGTTTTGGCACTTTACCGGAAGTTTTGACTTTATCGTTAATAACCAGACCAGGGGTCATAAAGACATCATATTCCATGATCTTGTTTGTATCTTCCACTTTTTCTACATCGGCCGGGACGTTTAGTTCAGCCAGGGTATTTTTAACTTCCTGTTCCAATTTTTCGCAGTTTTTGCATCCGGGTCCAAGAATCTTGATCTTCATCAATAACAACTCCTTTCAAGTTTTATTAAACAAATATTTCGCTGAAATTACATAACGCCGGTACAGCCTGCTGATGCTAAATCAGGGCTGCCTGTGAATAAGCTGTACGGCTATTGCAGTGATAACAAGTCAAAGTTTTTAAACCAGCATTTTTTGCCTTCGCTCCCAGTAATTTTTCAGCAGCTCGGAGCTGGCATTAATTAGTTCAAATACCTTTGGATCAGTAACCCGGTAGAAAACTTTCAGCCCTTCTTTCCGGGATGACACCAGGCCTTCTTTTTTCAGGATATTAAGGTGCCGGGATACATTTGATTGTTCCATCTTCAGTTCAGGAACGATCATGCACACGCATTCCTCGCCGTCTTTCAATAGATCGAGAATCTGCAGCCTGGTGGGGTGGGCCATTGCTTTTAGCATATCGGCCTGGTACTGGTATCTTGTTTCAGCCATCCGGTTCACCTCTTTTCAGGATTAAATCATATGTTACTATATGCAAAACCAATCATATAGTAACAGAAATTATTCATTCTGACAATAGGCCGAATTGTTTAAGAAGTAATACTCCAAAATGCTCCGTTTCACTTTAATTAAATAGCGCTTGGCAAGGATGGTAATAATATAACTAACGCTGTCAGGTTAGGACAGGGATTGAATCTATTATTTAGAATAAACATTAAATATGGCTGCTCACGTTATACCCGTTAATGAGTGATGCTTATTTAGCATTGATTGCTATTACCGGTTTTGACGGATAAAATATAATAAATTATAAAACATAAAAGTCAAACCGCTTGCGGCAAATAAAGCGGGTTTTAATGATGGAGGGATGGTAATGAATTCTGAAGAAGAAAAGAAGAAAGTGCTGTTCTTATGTACGGGCAATTCGGTGCGCAGCCAGATGGCGGAAGGGTTCCTGAGGGCTCTTGGTGGAGACCGGTTCGAAATAAAAAGCGCCGGTACTGCTCCGGCCGGAATAAACCCTAATTCGATTGCCATCATGAAAGAAGCGGGTATTGATATCAGTACCCAGTCTTCCGACCGGCTTGAGCAGCAAATGCTCGATTGGGCCGATCTGCTGATTACTCTGTGTGGTGATGCCCGCGACAACTGCCCCGTGGTGCCGCCGGAAGTGGAAAAAAGACACTGGCCCTTAGAGGATCCCTCGCATGGTAAAGGGGCTGAAAAAGAAATCCTTAAGCGGTTTAGAAATACCCGGGAATCGGTAAAAAAGTACGTGCAGAATTTGATTGCAGAAGCATAACAACCTTTTATTGATGGCATCTTAAATTTGTGTGATATAATAATGCAAGTCTCAACGGTTAAGATATCGCTGCAAATCTGCTAATAACAGCTTGGTGCAGCTTGATAACTATTCAATCAGCGAAGAGAGGTGTAGTTTTTGCAGTTAGCAAAAATTGCAGTGATCGTCAATCCCACCGCCGGGGGAGGTCTTGCTGCTAAAAGATGGCCTGATATTGCTGCGGCCTTGAAAGAAGAAGGACTTAACTATACACATAGTTTTACAGATAGTCCGGGGCATGCTACAGGGTTAACCCGCCATTATTTAAAAAAAGGGTATCAATTGATTGTTTCCGTTGGAGGGGATGGAACTAACAATGAAGTTGTAAACGGCTTTTTCCATCAGGATGAGGCTGTTAACAACGGCGCTGCAGTTAGTTTTATCTCCAGTGGGACAGGTAGTGATTTAATCAGAACTCTTGGGATTCCGAAAGATTATAAAAAAGCGATCCGCCATTTAATAAATAGCCCGGTGCGTACTGTTGATGTTGGAAAGGTTGCCTATGTTAGTAACGGCGGGACTTCTGACAGCAGATATTTTATTAATATTGCCGGCCTGGGCCTGGATGCGGAAACAGTGGGAAGAGTTAACCGAACCAGCAAGGCCTTAGGGGGCTTTATCTCCTTTTTTTGGGGTACCTTTATAAGCTTGCTTTTATATCATAATCGTGAAATGGTTATAACAGTTGATGGTAAAGTAGTCTGTAATGAACCTGTTACCACAATTTTGATTGGCAATGGCCGCTATGCCGGTGGCGGGATGCAACTTGCACCTTTTGCCAAAATGGATGATGGATTATTTGATATTGTTATAATGAAAAATTTAAAGAAAAGCGATTTATTGTTTAACTTGCCCCATGTTTATAAAGGCAGGCATATAGATAACCCTAAAATACTGTTCTTAAGGGGAAGGAGTATTTCAGTTGCATCTTTGAAAGAAACTTTGTTAAACCTGGACGGAGAACAGCCTGGCAAAGCTCCGGTCGATATTGAACTGCTGCAGTGCTCTATAAAAATAAAAGGGTAGCAATACTTAGGTATAAAGTAAAACCTGGCTTGACAGGGATTAATCTTAGTTTTATGATTTTATTCGAACCCGGGTATTATAAGGGAACCTTAGTAACTGCTCAGGCATAAGCCACAGGGGACGGTTCCACCGTCTGGATGGCGCCTTTTATCATTCAACAAGGGCAATAGGCTCAGCAGTTACGAACCTTACTACAAAAGGAGGCGTTTAGCGCTTGCAAATAAAAGTTAAACTGGAAAACGGAAAAGAAGCTGTTTATCCACAGGGAACAACCTGCATGGATTTGTACCGGGAAAAAAATGCTGAAAATAATAAGCTGTTGGCTGTTTTAATTGACGGTGAAGAATGTGATCTTAACGCGCCTTTACAAGAGGATAGCGAAATTGCTTTTGTAGATTTTAATTCTCCTCAGGGAGCACGTGTATACCGGCATACAGCCAGCCATATTTTAGCTCATGCCGTTAAAAGGCTATATCCTGCAGTAAAACTCGGGATTGGCCCGGCGATTGAAAACGGATTTTATTATGATTTTCATTTTGAACAACCTATTTCATCCGATGATCTAAAAGCTATTGAAAAAGAAATGAAAAAAATTGTTAAAGAAAAATTGACCATTCGCCGGCGGGAAATGAATAGAGAAGAAGCTGAAGATCTGTTTAGGGAAAGAGGTGAAATCTACAAGCTTGAACTGATTTCAGAGTTACCTGAAGAAGAAGTAATCAGCTGCTATGAGCAAGGTGATTTTATAGATCTTTGCACCGGACCGCATTTGCCTCATACAGGTATGGTGAAAGCGTTGAAACTAACCAGCCTGGCCGGAGCTTACTGGCGTGGTAATGAGCGAAATCCCATGCTTCAAAGAATCTACGGTACCGCTTTTCCGGACAAAGAGAGCCTTAATCATTATTTAAATTTGTTGGAAGAAGCTAAAAAAAGAGATCACCGAAAACTGGGCCGCGATTTGGAGCTTTTCAGCCTGCATGAAGAGGCCCCCGGGTTTCCCTTTCTTCATAATAACGGTGCTATTGTCTGGCAGGAGTTGACAGATTACTGGCGCCAGGAGCATCGCCGGGCCGGTTATGAGGAGATTAAAACACCTTTGATCCTGAACCGTTATTTATGGGAGCAATCGGGACACTGGGATCATTTCCGGGAAAACATGTATTTTACCCGGATTGATGAACAGGATTATGCCGTAAAACCGATGAATTGCCCGGGATCTATGCTGGTTTACCGTTCCAGAATGCACAGTTACAGAGACTTGCCGCGCCGGATTGCAGAAATGGGTATAGTTCACAGGCATGAGCTATCCGGTACTTTGCACGGATTGCTGAGGGTGCGTTCTTTTACCCAGGATGACGCCCATATATTTATGCTTCCATCTCAGGTTGAAAGCGAAGTGGGCAAAGTTATTGATCTTATGGATCGCTTCTACAGCGTTTTTGGTTTTAAGTACCGGGTGGAATTGAGCACCAGGCCGGATAAAGCCATGGGGACTCAAGAAATGTGGGAAAAAGCCACTTCTATATTAAGAAAAGTGCTCGATTCAAGGAATATCGATTATAAATTAAATGAAGGCGATGGGGCTTTTTATGGGCCTAAAATAGATTTTCATCTGGAAGACTGCCTGGGACGCAGCTGGCAGTGCGGCACCATTCAGCTCGATTTTCAGATGCCTGAGAAATTTGATCTAAGTTACGTCGGTGAGGATGGTGAAAAACATCGGCCGGCCGTTATCCACCGGGTAATTTACGGTTCTATGGAACGATTAATGGCTCTTTTAATTGAGCATTATGGAGGTGCTTTCCCGGTATGGATGGCCCCGGTTCAGGTCACCGTTATTCCTGTTACGGATCGCAGCCATGACTATGCCAGCAGGGTCTATGAGACTTTAAATGAAGCTTCTTTCAGGGTTGCTTTAGACGATCGCAACGAAAAAGTTGGTTACAAGATCAGGGAAGCCCAGGTTAAGAAAATCCCTTATATGCTTATCGTAGGGGACAAAGAAGTAGAAAGCGGCCAGGTAGCGGTGCGCCGCCGCGACCAGGGCGATCTGGGACCTGAAGATCTTAAGGTGTTTATAGAGAAATTAAAAACGGAAATAACTGAAAAAAGTATTTGACCTTAAACGGTATTTTTGATATAGTCAAGTAGGCTTAATAAAGGTTAATTTAAGAAGAAGTAACCGCTTCTCACCCTGAAACGTATAGATTACTGTTAACAGGGTTTATCCATAAGCAGTACGGATATTAAGAGCAGGCGGTGATCGCTGCTCTTATACTTTTAGGAGGTGAAATGAAATTAGTAAAAATTTGTTCGTGAATGAACAAATTAAAGCCCGGGAAGTGCTGGTAATTGATCACGAGGGGACTCAACTCGGCGTGATGAAAACAGCTGAAGCTTTAGACTTAGCCCGGGAAAAGAAAATGGACCTGGTAAACGTTGCCCCCAACGCAAAACCCCCGGTTTGTCGAATGATGGATTATGGAAAGCATAAATATGAGCAAAGTAAAAAAGATCGAGAAGCGAAAAAGAGGCAAAAGACCACATCCATCAAGGAGATAAAACTGCGCCCAAATATTGATAAACATGATTTTGATGTTAAGGCAAAAAGGGGCGAAAAGTTTTTGCAGAAGGGTGACAAGATAAAAGTTACCGTTATGTTTCGGGGCCGCGAAATAACTCACCCTGAAATTGCTCAGCGCCTTTGTAAGGACCTGGCGGAACAGCTTGCCGATTCTGGTGTAGTAGAAAAACCAGCCAAACAGGAAGGGCGCAATATGATCATGATTTTAGCTCCTAAATCATAGCAAATAAAGAGGAAGGTTGTTGTTCCAATGCCTAAAATGAAGACTCACAGCGGAGCGGCGAAACGGTTTAAAAAGACAGGAGGAGGTAAGTATAAGCGCAACCAGGCTTATGCCAGCCACCTTCTTGGCAAGAAAAAACCTGCTCGCAAAAGAAGGCTGCGCAAATCGACAATAGTTAAACCTGCCGATGTGAAGCGGGTCAAGCAGTTAATCGGCTAAGGCATCTTAAAGGGGTGCCCATATATATTATTAATATTTTATTGACAGTTTATAACGAGAGGATGATTGGTTGTGCCTCGCACGAAAAGAGGAAATGTCGCCCGGAAAAGGCGTAAAAAGATTCTAAAACTGGCTAAAGGCTATTATGGTGCAAAAAGCAAGCTTTTCAGAGTAGCCAACCAGCAGGTCATGAAATCGCTTTCTTATGCTTACCGTGACCGTAAACAAAAGAAAAGAGATTTTCGAAAGCTGTGGATAGCCAGGATTAACGCAGCCGCCAGGGCCGGTGGGCTATCATACAGCCGCTTCATTAATGGTTTGAAAAAAGCCGATGTCCGTATTAACCGCAAAGTTCTTGCTGATTTGGCTGTTAATGATAAAGAAGCTTTTTCCAGGCTGGTTGATGTAGCAAAAGAGAATAATTAAAGTAATTTATGTTTTATGGCTTTCATTGAGCGGTTGACTTAATCTCCAGCAGGAGATATTTTTATGTTAAACCTTCCGGAAGGTATTACTAAATTAACTAAGAACCAAGAGGCTGTATTTTACTTTTAACAGTTTAAGCAGAATAAAGCGTGTTTTAAAGTTGTAATCGAGGGGCGAATCTGGTTGGTGATTAAAACTGGTTTACCGCCCCTTATATTTTTAAAATGAAAGCCTGATTGGAGCGAATAAGATGGAGCCTGTTTTAATAGACGGCTCGAATAACCCCCTGATAAAAGAATATAACAGGCTTAAAAGCAGCAGGCGCCAGAGGCAAAAAAGCGGTAAAATCGCTGTTGAGGGGCCCAACCTGGTTAAAGAAGCTTTAAAAGCCGGCTTAAATCCGGAGGTTGTTTTTTTTAGCCATGACTATTATAAAGATGCAGGCAATCCTATTGCGCCCTTTCTACCCGCGGTAGTTAGGAAGTATATACTAACGCCGGAGATGTTTAAAAAGATCGCCCAAACAGAAACTCCCCAGGCGGTTGCTGCTATTTTTAACTTTCAAACGCCCGGACAGGCAAAGCAATTTAAAATTGTCCCGAACCTGGCTATTATTCTTGACAGGATCCAGGATCCGGGCAATATGGGGACGCTTATACGTACTGCTGCAGCGGCTGGTGTAGATATTATTTATTATACTGATGGAAGTACGGATCCCTATAGCCCCAAAGTATTGCGAGCTACAGCAGGGGCGGTTTTTCAAGTCGCTTTAGAGCAGGCTTCTGATCCCTGCCGGTTAATCAGGGACTTAAAAGCAGGCGGTGTCCAGGTTGTTGCAGCTGCAGCTGAAGCAAAGCTAATTTACTGGCAGGTTGATTTAAATAAGCCCCTGGTCCTTATTGTAGGTAATGAAGCAGGCGGTATTGCAGAAGAATTACTGGCCCAGGCCGATCTTGTAATATCCATACCTTTGCGCGGCCAGGTGGAATCGCTAAATGCTGCGGTTTCCTCAGCAGTTATCCTTTATGAAATAGTTCGCCAGCGCAGTCAATAAAGGCTCGCTATATGCAGGTAGCCAGCTGAGCTATTTGCGATCGTTGAGAAAGTCTGATATATAAGCCTCTCCGAAGGGGCAGCAAAACATTTTAACCCACAGAGGGCCTTTAAAATAGGGTTTTTGCCCTTTGTGATCGAAAGCTGCGCCAAAATTGACCCCAGCAATTTAAATAAGTCAGTAGTGACTGTTATAACCAGCGTGTTAACACGGGTGGCTTTGTATATATACGCTGTTTTATTTAAAGAAATAGCTATGAGTTTTATAATTTTGCTGGGTGCCGTGATCCTGGTGTCTTTGTTCCATTCCCTGGTTGGCTTCCTGCTCACTTACCGGTCATATCTTTAATATTTACCGATGCTAAAGAGCTGTTTTTTGCAATTGTGTCGGCTTTCTGGCCGGCTAAAATGAACTGTCGAGATTGTGAAAAAATCGAAATATACCGTGAAAACCTGTTGTCAATAACAGGATGAATGAAGTTATGAAAGTTTTAACTGTTATTGCCACTATCTTTATCCCCTTACCTTTATTGCTGGCGTTTATGGTATGAATTTCATCTATATGCCCGAGTTGCATTGGTGGTGGGTATATCCAGCGGTTCTTGCAATTATGGCAAGCGTTGGTGTTTCTATGATTTTCTATTTTCGCAGGAAGAAATGGTTTTAAATAATCGATGTATCATACAGGAAGAGGTTGATAGATGACCTGGTTGCAATTTGTGGTCTCAGCTGCTTTGATTATCGGAGCAGGAACAAAGTTGACAAAAAGTGCAAATACTTTAAGCAGCGCCCTGGGCCTTGGGTCGGGATGGGCGGGTATTTTGCTGCTTCCGCTGGCTACCTCTCTACCCGAGCTTGTAACCAGTATGCGAGCTGTGATGATTAATGCCCCGGATCTGGCAGCTGGAAATTTATTTGGCAGCAACCTTTTTAATGTTGCTATTATTGCAGTGGTTGATCTTATCCAGGGTAAGGGGCCTATTTTTTCTTATGTTAAAAGGGGACATGCCAGGGCAGCTTTTCTAAGCATCTTATTGATAGGTGTTGCCGGGGCCGGAATAATTTACCCCTTTCCTTTACTGATCGGAAATAACATCGGGTTGGATACTGTTTTGTTGATGGGTGGTTATTTAATAATTGCCTTTATACTTACTCTAATTGAAAAAAAAGACAATACCTTTCCGCTTATTACAGAAGCGGTCCACAGTGAAGGAAAAGCTTTAAAAAAAGATCAGGATTTGTTTTTAACCCCCACTCGGCGGGCGGGCCTCGTTTTTGCGGCAGCATCAGCAGTAATATTAATTGCCGGGGTTACCCTTACTGATGCAGCGGATACTATTGCCTTAAAAACAGGCCTGGGAAAAACCTTTGTTGGTTCTATAATGCTTGCTTTAGCCACCAGTTTGCCGGAAGTAGTTACTACTTCGACAGCTGCCCGGATGGGCAAGTTAGATATGGCCGTGGGTAATATTTTTGGAGCAAATATATTCAACATGTTTATTCTATCAGCGATTAGTGTTTTCTA
>PWYU01000097.1 GCA_003567725.1 Syntrophomonadaceae bacterium
ACCTTTGTTAATTACCTCCTGGGGCTTGGCGCCCTCATCAACTAACTTGCGGGTAAGCTCATCGGCTTTGGCCGCATCACATTCGATAATGGCGTTAGCTAAGGTTTCAAAATCTGCCATTATCCATCACTCCTTTCTTAATTATCTCTTTTTATATTATTAGGTCGGCAAATCGCCGCCGGATGTATCTTAACCTTAGACACCCGGCGGCATTCACCTTTATACTATTGAAACCATAAATATCAGATCTTGCCTGCTGATGATTTACTTACAAGATTGTAAACCCTATAGATAGCTTAGAATTTACCCTTTTCCTGCTTTAACTCTTCCAAGGCTGTATTGATGCGAGCCTTCTCCAGGGGCAAGCTTCCTGCTGCCCTTTCCTGGTTGAGAGCCTTAATCAAGCAGTAGAGCATTAAAGCCATAATAATCATAAACGGAAAACCGCCGACCACTGAAGCTGTCTGCAGTGAATCGAGGGCGGCTTCTCCTCCCGTGTAGAGAAGAACAGCAGCAATTGCCCCTTCAAGCACACCCCAGGTAATCCTTAAGAAAACAGGCGGATTGGGATTTCCACCGGACGTAAGCATCCCGTTTACATACGTTCCGGAGTCAGAAGAGGTGATGAAGAAAATTGCCACCGAGAAGGTAGCCACGGCAACCAGGAGTGATGACAACGGGAATTCCTGGAGAAGAGCAAAGAATCCGAGAGCCTCGTCTTCAAAGACCTGGTTATAAATGTAGCCGTGCTCACCGGTTGTCTCCAAGACTCTGGTTACACTCTCAAGAGCGGCTCCGCCAAAGACGGCAAACCAGACCATGCTCACAAGAACCGGCACCAGCATAACTCCAATCACAAAATTACGAATGGTGCGGCCGCGGGAAACCCGGGCAATAAAGGTCCCGACAAAGGGGGCCCAGGCAATCCACCAGGCCCAGTAGAATACAGTCCAGGCATTGGCAAAACCCTCTGTGCCAACCCCGGCAGGGTCAAGGTTAAAGGAAAGGCTGGGCAGGTGCTGAATATAGTCACCGGTGGCATGAGTTAAAGTATTCAGGATGTAGAGGGTCGGTCCGAGAATAAGCACCAGGAGCATTAAGGCCAGCGCCGCGAGGATGTTGATCTGGCTTAAGTACTTAATGCCGCGGTCAATACCGGTATAGGTGGAAATAATGGCCGCAATGGTAGTAACAATAACCACTATCACCACAACAGTTGGGGTACTCGGAATCCCAAATAGCACTTCAAGCCCAGCAGCAATCTGCATGGCGCCAAGACCAAGGGAAGTAGCCAAACCAAAAAGGGTGGCAAATACACCGATCACATTAACGAGAATTCCCCAGGGACCTTCAATCCCTTTGCGGCCGAGGATCGGCTCCAGGCAGGAGCTAAGCAGCATCGGTAATCCCTTGCGGTAAGAGAAGTAAGCCAGGGAACCGGCCACTACAGCATAAATAGCCCAGGGGTGAAAACCCCAGTGGAAGTAGGAGTAGCGCATAGCGAGCATCGTCGCCTCTGCTGTCTCGGCTTCTCCATAAGCAGGCCAGGCATAGTGGTTAATCGGCTCAGAAACACCCCAGAATAGCAGGCCGATACCCATACCACAGCTAAAGAGCATGGCAAACCAGGCTAGATTACCGTAAGCCGGCTTTTCATCGTCCGCCCCCAGTTTGATTTCTCCAACCGGGCTGAAAAGTAAGTAAACAATCATCACCAGAAAGATACTGGCTCCAAGGATAAAAGACCAGCCCAGGGTTGGCCTCATCCAATCAAAAACTGCCTGGGTTGCCTCACCGAATGGTCCTGCAAATGCGGCACCCAAGATGACAAATACCAGCATTACGATAAGTGCAATGTAAAAAGTTAATTTTGCATTATTATTGCCTTCGTTTTGCACGAATAAGAACCTCCTTTAAAATAATTGATCGGAGAAAAAGGCATCCAAGATTCATCTACCAACCCCTTTTAAAAATTATCCAGTTTTTCGAGTTGCTGTAGAAGCCACAGGGGACGGTTCCACCGTCTCCCCTTCGGCCTTAAAGCTATGCTTTAAGGGACGTTCGAACCGTCCCCATGGCGCCGCTTATCATTCAACAAGGGCAATAGGCTGAGTAATTACAAAATCCGCTATTATCGCCTTAGAAACTACAATAAAAGCTTTTATCTTTATAAAGAAGCAAAATTCGTGCCAGATTGCTTCATTTTTTTGTGAGCTATAAAAACCTGCTACCAAAGCTATTAAAAAAGATGCCTTTTAAACTTTCAAAGCACCTTTTTCTCAAAGTAATAATTTAAATAGTTAAAACCAGGCAATTCCCCTTCTATATAAGCAAATAGGTGCTTTTTATCATATTGAGATTTTTTCTCAATTCAAGACACGCCTCTGTCTATCCGTTTTAGCTTCCTGTAGAGGGTAGCCCTGCTGATGCCAAGAGCAGTTGCTGCTTTTTCTTTACCCCAGGTAGTCTGCCCATATCTTTTCAAAGCGGCTTTAATGGCTTTTTCTTCAAGTGAGGAGATATCCTCAACTCCAACCTGCTCACTGCTGCTGTAATGCCTGGTAATCTTCTCTGGCAAACTATCCTTGTGAATTTGCGGTCTTGATTCAATATTTATAGCATATTCGATAGCATTTTCTAATTCACGGACATTACCAGGCCAGGGATAGGCCAGCAAAGCTTCGCGGGATCCTTCTGCAAACCCTTTAATATTCTTATTCAACCGAACCGCATAATAATCTAGAAAGTGATGCATTAACAATATAATATCATCTTTACGATCACGCAAGCCGGGCAGTGTAAAAGGAATCACATTGATGCGATAAAAGAGATCCTCCCGGAATTTACCTTCATTGATTAATTCTTCAAGATCCCTGTTGGTAGCAGCGATGATGCGAACATCTACATCGCGATAAGAAACAGCGCCAATACGGGCAATACTTTTATTTTCAATGACATGAAGCAATTTGACCTGAAAATCAAGCGGCATATCACCAATTTCATCAAGAAAAATGGTTCCACCATGGGCCAGTTCGAATTTTCCGGGTTTGCCTCCCTTGCGAGCACCCGTAAAGGCTCCTTCTTCATAACCAAATAGCTCCGATTCAAGCAGCGTGGCAGGAATGGCAGCACAGCTAACAGAAATAAAAGGTTTTTTCCGGCGGGGGCTTTCTTCATGGATGGCGCGCGCAAAAATGCTTTTACCGGTCCCGGTCTCACCCCTGATAAGCACAGTTGAATCGGTAGAAGCTATTAGTTTCATTTTTTCTTTGATTTCTTTGATTTCTGTGCTTGCGCCTATTATACCTGACAAGGTGGATTTTTTATTCTCTTTCATGATCCGGGTGGCCATCTCTTCAACTTCCTCTTTCTTGCGAAATGATATAACCGCCCCTGAAACTTTTCCATCCTCATACATGGGCGTAACGTTGTAAAAGAGATATAATGTTTTATTGTCAGGCCCAGTGTAGCTGACTTCATTTACATAATAGAGGTCACCGCCGGCACAGCCCCTGCCGTTTAAGGCATCTTCAACAATAAAACCAGGGAAAAGGTTATTGATGTGGTTACCATTCTGACTATTATGTTTAATTTTCAAGATATCTTCTGCTGCCAAATTAACATTAGTAATTAAGCCTTGGATGTTAATGGCAATTACACCCTCATAAATCGAATTAATTACATCCTTAAATTGATTCATCAGGCTGGTTATTTTCGATTCCATCCTTTTTTCATTTAGAGAAATAAGGATTATGTTGCATAATTTGCTTAAGAAATCTTGCATTTTTTCATAGTGGTTGAGCAATTTACGACGATGCTGTTCAGTTAAAGCCAGCAAAGATATACTGCCAACTTTTTTATCTTTAAAAATAATAGGCTGCATTACGAAAGCGAGAACTTCACATTCCTCAGAATAGTGACAATCTGCGCAGCATACTGCATGAGCAGTATTTTCCACAAAGATTGGTTCATTACTACTTGAAGAGATAAGCTTATGGGTCATGCAGCCATCGTCATAGACTACTCCTACCTCTTTTTCGAAATATCCGCTGCCGGCAACAACTTCTAGATTGCTGCTTATAACCCCAATCTCAATATCAACTACTCCGGCAAAAGCTCCAGTGACCTGCTGTAAAAAACTTTGGATTTTTTTTAATTCCTTCACAGTAGATTTGCCACCTTTGCGCTTTGAATCATTATCTTTTTAAATATAAATGATATCATTGCCACAATGCTTTAGAAATTTTTCAAAATCTTTATAAGAGAGATTGACAGTAGCTGTATTAACATTGGGGTGAAAGTTAACAGATTCTTTTTTTTGCAAAGTTCGATCGATAACCAGGGTAACTTTTTTATCCTGATCATTGATGATACCAAAAGGCGATACTGCTCCGGTTTCCAAACCCAGATGCTCCTGTAAGCGCCGTTCGGATGCAAAGCTGAGCTTGCCTGCGGCCAGTTTCCCGGATAGATCTTTTAAGTCGGCTGATTTTGATTGCTCCAAAACTACCAGGAAATGACGGTTACCTTTATTGTTTCTTAGAAACAAGTTTTTCGCATGAGCTCCATCAATATCCTTCCAGTATTGTTGAGCTTCCTCAACTGTGTAAACCGGCGGATGTTCATAACGATTATAGGTTATGCCCAGCTGGTCCATAATGTCATATACTTTCTGTTCGTTTTCAGTTATCATTTTCCGATCCCCTTTCAGTTTATATTTTCAAGCTTTTTACGAAGTTAATTAATGCAAACCGGACCTGAGCAAAATAGGGGGAATCCCTGGCAAAGATCCTATCTTTGACGCTAAGGGGGTCAAAGCTTTAATTATAGACACAATTTTACATAAACATTATCATGATTTGATTTCTATTGTCAAATTATATGTGACTACCTGAACTATAAACATCAGGACGAAAACCTGCAGCCAGATTACTAAAATTGCCAGCGATGAGCTATCACCAATCCAATATGCAGCAAGGCTGAGCAGGCATTTTCAGTTTAGAAACTAGACTAGAAGCTGCCGGCCATGTCAGCCAGTTCTAAAGATTCCAGGTAATAAGACATTACCTCAACCTCATCGAGATTATATTTTTCAGCTGCAATAGAAAAAGCTTTATCCCACTGACCCTGTTCATAAAAAAGGACCATCTGGAGGATATCCCTGAAAGGGCCGGATTCGCTAATAAGGACATTTTTTATTTCATCAGCCAGAGGTAAATCATTAAGAATATTTTCCATAGGCTGATCAAGGAAAGTGTCTAAAAGAGAAAACAGGCCGGCAAGAAAAAGGTCGGCTTTTCTGTCTTGTAAATCTGTAACTTCAGCCATCAATTCACAAAACTTACCTCTGGCAATCGCAGTTACAATCAGTTCATCAGGTTTGTCATAGCCAACATTACGTAAAGCAACCAGAGAAGCCCATTTGATAATCTCTTTTTGACCCAGCAAAGCCATAGCCTGGCGTATAGAATGAATGGGAAATCGGACGGGAACAGCGATGGAGTTAATAAAACGTAATAGTTTGTAAGAAAGCGATGGATCTTGCTTGATCAAAGCTTCCACCTGATCAAAATCCATCTCAGGCTTATAGATTTCCTGTAACAACCGCAGGTTTTGTAATTTAGTACCAGGTATTTCTTTTCCGGTTATTACAGTTGGTTCACAGAAAAAGAATCCCTGGAAATAATCATAACCATTAACCATGGCATCTCCATAGTCATGCACAGTTTCCACTTTTTCAGCGATTAGTTTCTTTCTGCTTCCCTGGAAATAGTTAATAATTTTTTCCCGCTGTACTGTTTCTGTCTCCTGGTAATCAATTTTTACAAAATCAACATAGTTTAATAAATCTGTATCACCGGCGTGGTGATTGTAATCATCAAGGACCAGTTTATAACCTTTCTTATGGAGGTTCTTACAGGCAGCAATTGCATTGTGGTCGGAACCAATATCTTCGGTTATTTCTATGGCTACATAGTCTTTAGGCAGCAAAAGTGCGGTTTCATTATTTAGCAGCTGATTGCTAAAATTGATAAAAGCTCTTTTCCTCCTGGTTAGTTTATCAAGCCCTAAGGCCAGAAAGCTATTAGCTATTACTTCAGAAGTAGCCAGGTTGCCGTTAATCTCTGGATTGTAGTTTTCTTCACCGGAACGGTAAAGCAGTTCATAAGCATAGACCTTTTGCTGCCTGTCAAAAATCGGCTGCCTGGCTACATAGATTCTCATTTCAAATCCTCCCCTATAAAAAAGCTGGCCCTAATTCTTTATTTTCGCCAGAAACAGGATAAATCCTCCGTAAAAATAATTGACCCTTAATATAATTATTGCCTGCAAAAATGTTACTGGGAGCTTTTGATATTCAACCAGATCTATTTCGCTGATCAGCTTCCAAAATAAAAGCATAGATAGCCGCAACTGCTTCATAAAGTTCCCGGGGAACTTCTTCTCCCAGGGTAAGATTGTTCAAAACTTTAACCAGCGCGTTATCTTCAACTATTGGAACCCGGTTATCCTTAGCCAGGGCAATAATGCGCTCGGCAAGCCAACCCCGGCCGCTGGCAGCGATTGTGGGAGCCTGCTTTTTATCCGGATCATAATGCAAAGCTACAGCTCTACGGATATGATTGATTTTTTTGTGGTTTTCATCACCCATGCTCGCGAAAAACTCCTTCAGGCTTTTTTGTTCAGATTGATGCCTCCATCATGCAAAGCTTCAGTGGCCATTCGGCGTAAATTACCAACCGACCACTGCAAGGCCCGGCCTTGTTTTTGTTCTCCCCAAGCTTCATTTACAAGGCGTTCCGCCTCTCGTTGGAGAGCTTCTCCAAAAGCTTTGGATTCTACTACAAATTGGCACTCAAGCTTTTCACTGCCGGGATGGAAATAAAAACGAACCATCATCAGCCCAAAATTATCTGTATCAATAAAAATTTCCAGTAAAGGTTCAGAAGCTGTTTTATGGGCCTGCTCCTTTTGGCCCCGGGGCAAAAAACGCACTAAAGCCGGCACGTTGCCAGCCTTGTTAAGCACACCGGGCATTATAGCAAACAAAAAGGGCTCTGTTTGATCACTACGGGCATTAGTGGAAGGTATTTCTGGCCGGCCCGAAAAACGAGTCATAATCTTGTAATGAGGGCGAGATTCCCTGGTGCCATTATACTTTAATAACAGCACTTCTCCGGGCTCAACTTTGGCATTTAAAATAGAACTGAAACTTCCACCTTCCCAGCGTAAAACTGCCGCATCCCCTTTTTGGGTGGTTACTTTTGCCACCACCGTTTCCGGTATTGCAGCTCCCGGTTTGCCTGTTTTCTTCGTCGCCAGGCGGCTTATGACCGGATCTCGAAATAAGGCGTTTAAAAAACCGCTTTCCAAGGAAAACCCTCCACCTCAATAAACAGTTATGCCAAGGGTATATAGTAGAGCTGAAACAACATGTAATTGATATTGGATTCGATCTTCAAGCGGCATCTGTTCACATGTTTCGACAATCATTGCCTCTGAGCCTGCCAGCAGAGCGCCTTTTACAGCGCTGCCAAGAACTACACCACGCAATAGCATAAAGTGTTTGTCTTCATTGTAAATAGATCTATTAACAATAGTCTGGACTTCTTCAACTATATCCATTGAACCGGCCTTCCGGGGATAAAGTAAGCTCTGCCCCAGGGCTCCAGGCAATACACGCTCACAATATTCAGCTTCATGAAGATCTATAACCCATACAGGCTCATATTCGATTATAATTTTTATTATTTCCGCTGCCATTTTATCAACAGCATTAGCTGCAAAATCTCCTGGAAAAACCCGGTTCAGGTCAGCTTCTCCCGGAGCGTTCCTTAACTCTTCTTTTATGGCAGGGATATTGGCCCTTGGCAGAACCAGTAAAGTTCCTCTATCGATAACCCAGGTTGAAACTTCATCAGCGGCAAAAATCCCTGCCGGTTCATCACCATGAATACCACCGATCACCATAACGGTGGGCCCTTTAACAGGCGCGGTTATTTTATAAAGGGTAGTTTCCCAGGGGGTATCGTTCATAAGGACCACTTCTGTGCGAACCGCACTTATTTCCGGAGCTGAAAGCTCAACCTTACTGTAGTTCATTCCACTCATTCTTTGCAGGGCTTTAGAACCATCTCCCGTCAAAGTCAACATTAAGATAGCAGCGGCAAAAAAATACATAATCACAAAGAGCCTGCGTTTTCCAAACATTAATTCCTCCGGTAATAATAGGGCTTACTGTTACAATAACCATATCCTTTAACCTATTTTTTTATAGATTGAAGGAATCAAGCGCTCCAGGTTAAAACGTTCCGGTTTATTTATAAACTCGGCACAACCAATGATAAAATAACCCCCGGGAGCAACAAGTTTGGCAACTTGTTCAACAATCCATTCCTGAACATCTGTCTTGAAATATATAAAAACATTACGGCATAAAATCAGCTGCATGGGCGATAAACTTTTATAAAGTGCGCTTTCTAACAAATTGTGTTTTTTGAAAGTAACTGCCTTTTTATAAGCGGGATCCAGAAGGTAAAACCCATTCTGGGCAGTGAAAGCTGTTTTCAAGATATCTTTAGGAACTTTTTCCAGTTGATTGCGGCTGTATTTGCCTTCCCTGGCCATATCAAGGGCCTTATCATCTATATCACTGGCCATTATTTCAGCCCGCTGTAAAGAGGATAGGCTGTGAAGCATAAGCGCAATAGAGTAAGGTTCTTCTCCATGAGAGCAACCCATACTCCATATTTTAAGGCGGTTAAAGTTTTGTAAAAGGTCCGGCAATACCCTGTCCTGAAGGTAATCATAAATTTTGATATCTCGATAGAAAACAGAGGTATTAATAGTTAAGTAATTATAGAATTTATGCAAAAGATCATCATTTACCTTTAAATCATTAAAAAAAGAACGCAGGCCATCATATCCTTCACGTTCAATTAACTGACCGATCCTTCTTTCCATCTGCTTATCTTTATATCTTTCAAGATCAAGGCCTGTTAACTGAAAAAATTCTTTTTTAAACCTGATGAAATCCCAGTTTCCATTCACAAGCAGTGTTCTCCTTTCTAATGATCTGGCAACTGTATTTATTGTTTGCTAAATAAACGAGTATGACGTTCAATTTCCGCCGCTATTCTTTCAACTGGAAGCTGGATATCACTTAATCCATCTTTCTGCAATGCTGAAGGCATGCTGGGAATTAGTGCTGTAGAGGGGTCCTGGATAATAACAACTGTATCTTTTTTCTTTTGTTTCAATACTTTAGTCCCCGCAGCACCATCTTTACCCATACCGGTCATTATGACTACAACAACACTGTGTTCACAATCAACCAATGACTCCAGCATAACATCGATAGAAGGCCGGACATAATTAACCCTGGGACCGGAATCAAGTGCTACGGTTTTATTATGCAGCACCAGGTGATAACCACCGGGAGCTACCAGGGCCTGTCCTTTTAACAGCGCATCCCCCTGTTCAGCTTCTTTTACTTTTAAAGGAGAAAACAAATCCAGGCGCTGGGCAAATGAAAGAGTAAAACCTGGCGGCATATGTTGAGAAAGCATTACTGCAGCCGGCAGATCCGGCGATAAATTTTTAAATAAAATTTCTAACGCTTTAGGCCCCCCGGTTGAAGCCCCGATAGCGACTATCACCCCGGCTGTTTCTTTACGGCCTGTTCGCAGAGCATACTTTTTAGCACCATCATGCACAACAGTTTTTTGTGGCGCGATTAAATCAACTTTTGCGGTAGATGCGGCAATTATTTTTTGAGGCAGTACATTTTTTAGTTCTTCCACCGAATCTTCAAAGGATCCTGAAAGGTTTCGCGAAGGTTTGGAAATAAAGTCTACTGCCCCTGCATCAAGCGCTTTTAAAGTACTTTCGCTGCCCACCTTGGTATGACTGCTAAGCATGATCACCGGCAGAGGGTTTTCTGCCATTATGTGCCGCACAGTTTCAATCCCATCCATACGCGGCATCTCTAAATCCATCGTAAGAACATCAGGCTTGTAATCTTTAATTTTTTTTAAAGCATCTACTCCATCTTTAGCTGTTGCAACCACTTCAAGATCAGGGGTTTCACTGATAATATCATTAATTATCCGTCGCATAAAAGCAGAATCTTCAACTATCAACACCCGTACAGTTTTCACTTCTTCATAGCTCCTTTGCCGACTGTAGTGATAGTAACTTTGCCGGTATCAACAAAAAAGCGCATTGTCCTTCCACAAGAACCGCCTACCTCTTCACTGTCAATCTTGATGCTTTCCTGCTTTAAAACAGAGCGAACCGCTTCAATATTTTTTTTGCCAACATTACCTGAATCATTTTGGAAATTAAATAAGCTTGCCCCTCCGGCAAGCCGGGCTCTAATATTATTTTTTTTTGCCCCTGCAGCAATCATCTGCTCAATTAAGTGAGGAACTGCTGTATCGGCAAATTTGGCCGGGTTAACACTATTGGAGCTGGGCCGGTTAAATTTTGAACTGTCATTTAAAAGAATGTGAGCCAGCCCACCTATTTTAGACTGTTGATCGTACAGGGCAACGCCTACACAGGAACCCAGGCCAAAGGTAACCAGCACTCCCGCATTCTTAATTACAGCCATATCGGCAATTTTAACATGCACTGTCTCCATCTATAACCTCCGGGCTTTGAAAAGCAAATTATGCCGCATATTTAAAAAAGCGATTTAGTTTTCCAGCTTGGTCAGGGCTTCAGCAATGCGATCCGGCTGGAACGGTTTTACCACAAAGTCTTTGGCTCCGGCATTTAGAGCTTCTATAACAAGGCTTTTTTGACCCATAGCACTTACAACGACAACTGTTGCATTAGAATCATAGCTCATTATTTCTTTAATCGCTGTAATGCCATCCATATTAGGCATGGTAATATCCATGGTAACTAAGGACGGTTTTAACTCTTTATAGAGATCCACCCCTTTTTGTCCATCTTCCCCTTCTCCAACAACCTCATAACCGTTTTTTTCAAGCATATTTTTCAAAGTCATCCTCATGAAAGCAGTATCATCAACAACCAGCACCGTTTTACTCAACATAATCCCTCCCTTCACTTAAAAGGCCGGCAACATCTATAATTAAAGTAACACTACCGTCACCAAGCACCGTTGCACCGGCAATTCCTTTTAACCCCCTGATTATTTCACCGAGAGATTTGATCATTATTTCCTGCTGCCCAATTAAATCATCAACTATAAATCCCGCTTTGCGCCCTGCAGCTTCGACAATAACTACCGAAGATTCACTTTCAGGCAAGTCACCGCTTTCAAAGCCTAACATACTGCTTAAAAAATAAAGCGGGATCACTTCCCCTCTGAGGTTAACTACAGGGTTGCCACGTATAGTTTTTATTTCCCGCCGATCAAGATATACATTCTCATGAATCACTTCTACCGGTATGGCATACAGCTGGTGCATTGATTTGACCAGCAAAGTGGTAATGATTGCCAGAGTAAGCGGCAGGCGTATTTCAAAACGAGTCATAAAACCAATTTCACTGGCCACTTCCACCGTCCCGTGCAAGGCTTCTATACTGTTTCTTACTGCATCCATTCCTACCCCGCGCCCTGAAACATCGGTAACTTCTTCAGAAGTGCTGAAACCGCTGAAAAATATCAGGCTGACCAGGTCATCATTACTTAACTGGGAATATTCTTCCTCCGTAATCAAACCTTTTTGAATAGCTATTCTTCCTATTTTCTGAGGATCAATACCGCCTCCGTCATCTTCAACCGTAATAACCACCTGGTTGCCTTCATGACAGGCCTTCAAATAGATAGACCCTTCAGGGTTTTTACCTTTTCTGGTTCTTTCTTCCGGAGATTCAATCCCATGATCAAAAGCATTGCGCAGCAGGTGAACCAGCGGATCGGAAAGCCGGTTAATTATTGATCGATCCAGTTCTGTTTCTTCGCCGCTAATATGGAGTTGAACCTTTTTACCTTTTTCACGGCACAGATCACGCACCATACGCGGAAACCTTCCAAAAGCATGCCCAATCGGCACCATCCGCAGCTCCATAGCTGTAACATGAAGATTGGTTATCGACCCTTTTAATTGATCTATGGTGCTATCCAGATCGTCATTAAAACCGTGGCCAATTTCAGAGATCCTGGTCCTTGCCACAACCATTTCGCCAACCAGGTTTACCAGATCATCAAGTTTCTGAGTTTCAACCCTGACCATTTTATCAGCAGCCTTATTAGTTTCACTGGCCTTTTCTTCTTTAGTGGAGGGCTGCTCTTTAGTTTCAACATGTTCAGTATTTTTTCCTGCCTCTTGCTCCGGCTTTTTCACATTATCCCCGGAAATAAAAGTTTCCGTAACTTCCCGCTCCCGGGCTTCAACCGGGGTGATTGAGTCTTTTTCGGGCAAAACTGCCGGCTCTGGTTCAGCCTCTCCTACGGCTTCATCGGCAGCCTGCCAGGGCCCCAGCTCAATTTCTTCCACATCAGTTATCTGGCTCAATTTAGCCTGCACTGCTTCCTGGCTGCAATTGTTAGGAACAAAAAGGACTTGAAACTCTAAAGCGAAATTTTCTTCTTCCAAATCCTGCTGAGAGGGGATTGAAACTATTACTTCACCACACTCTTCTAAAGCTTTAAAAATCATGTAGATCCGGACTGATTTCATTACAACATTTTCTTTCAAAACGATTCTAACCAGGCAAGGACTGTCTCCCCTTTCTAAGGCCTGGCGCAGGATTTCCTGATCCATCACCCCGAGATCAAAAACTGCAGCTTGCCCGGTTTCATTTTGCTCACAGCTATAGTCATCCTCTACGTCAGTATCCTGTTTATCACGGGCCTTGTTCATTTCAAAAATTAAATTGCCCCATTTTTTTTCATCTTCCTCATTGTTTACTTCCGGGTTTTCCAGCGAGTCCTGAAGCAGATCAACTGCTTCAAAAAGCAGATCTACAATCTCCGGGCTTGGCTCCCTGTCAAAAGTTTTAAAATCTTCCATGAAGTTTTCCAGCCCATGGGCAATAGTGGTGACGTGATTATAACCCATAGTCCCGGCCATGCCTTTAAGGCTGTGTACTGCCCGAAATGCTTCTTTTAGCTGCTCAGTATCCCGTGGGTTTTCTTCCAGCTTTAAAAGGCACTGATTTAGGATCTGCATGTATTCCCCGGCTTCTGCCTGAAACAGTTCTGCATACTGCCTGACATCCATCTAAATGACCTCCCTGTAAATAAACCGGTTTAGTTAAAGATCATAACTGTCTATAACTTCCTCGAATTGTATTTCAGTTATCTTAATGCCCAGCTGATCGTTAATCATAACAACTTCGCCTTTGGCCAGCAGCTTGTTATTGGCCATCAATTCAACCTGATCATGAACGTTACAGTCAAGATCAACAATACCGCCTTTATCCAGGGAAAACAATTTGCCCAGAGAAATCCTGGCTTTCCCAAGGACGACCTCAATATCCATCGGTATATCCTTAATCAGCTCCAGTTTCTGCAGATCAATACCATAGCTTGAGTCCGACTTTGGTGCCGGTCTTGAAGCAGGTTCTTTTTCTTTCTGCTGCGAATCAATCACTGCCTCTTCTAGATCTGCGGCATATTCTAAATCAGGCATATTATCAAACGGATCCACAGCAGGTTGAGCTTCAGAAAGGGCCTCCCCTTCCTGCTGGCCGTAAAGGAGATCTTGCGCCATTTTTTTTGCAAATTCAACAGGAATAATTTGAATCATAACGCTATCAATTAAATCTTCCACCTTAATTGAAAATTCGACATGAACCACCTGATCTTCAGGCTTTAAACCCGATAACTGCGAGTGTTCGCTGGAAAGATCAATCTGTTCAATGGTGGGTGGAGTTATATCTATGGTGCGTTGAAACAGCTCTGACATCGAGGTGGCCATTGAACCCATCATCTGGTTCATTGCTTCCTGGACAGCGCTGATCGCAATTTCACCCATCGGGCCTTCCATGCTCCCAGGCGACTCACCCATCATCAAGGCGGAAATAACCAGCGCATCCTGTTCTTTGATCAGCAGGACATTGCTTCCCTCCAAACCTGAAGAATAATCCACTTCCACCAGCAGGCAGGGAAGCGGGTAATCTTCCCGGATTTCCTTTATTTTTCGCACTTCAAGATTAGGCGTGGTTATATCTACAGTTTTGTTCAGAAGCACGGATAGAGCTGTTGCAGAAGCGCCTAGTGAAATATTTCCCACTTCGCCTACTGTGTCCATTTCCAGATCACTTAGCGGACCTGCTGGCCCTGTTTGATCACCGGAATGGATGGCCGCGGTTTCAATTGCATCTTTATCCATTTCATCTGCCTGTTCTGCTTGGTGATCAGACCCAGGATCGGCCTCTGGCCCGGTAGTGTTTTCGCCCGGAACAGAGGCCGCTTCTGGTTCTTCACCCAACAACTGGGCGGCCATCTTTTTGGCAAATTCAAGCGGAATTACCTGAACCATAACACTGTCAATAATCTCTTCTACTTGCATGGAAAACTCAACCTGGACAACTTTCGCTACTTCATTTAAGGGCGAAATTTCAGGTTCTTCGTCGCCAAGGTTGATTAAATCAATTTTAGGAGTGGATATTTCAATGGTCCTTTGAAAGAGTTCCGACATTGAGGTAGCCATGGATCCCATCATCTGATTCATCGCTTCCTGAACAGCGCTGGTTTCAATTTCATTTAAAGGCCCTTCTTTGTCATCCGGCGATTCACCCATCATCATGGCAGCGATTTTTACCGCATCCTGCTCTTTTACCAGCAGGACGTTTTTGCCTTCCAGGCCGGAAATATATTCCACTTCCACTACCAGGCAGGGAACGGGATATATTTGCTGCAGATCGGCGCTATCAACAACATCCAGCCGCGGTGTCGTTATATCAACCATTTTATCAAGAATAGTTGATAAAGCTGTGGCAGATGCGCCCAGAGAAATATTACCTACTTCGGCAATAGTGTCTTTTTCCAGCAAGCTTAATCCTTCCAAAATACCCCTCCTTAACGCAAGTTTTCTAATCTTTCTTTAGGATGGATAATGTTTTGCAGGCGAATTCCAAAAACTTCACCGATGGTAATCACTTCACCTTCGGCAAAAGGTTTGCCATTAACTACCAGATCAACCGGTTCTTCAATCGAATTTTCCAGTTCAATTACCGTTCCAACTGTTAAATTTAACAGCTGCCCGATGGTCCGCTGAGTTTCGCCAAGGCGCACAGATACTTCAAGGGGAAAATCCAGGACCAACTTAAGCTTCAAATCCATTTTCAATTCATCTTCACGGCTTGAGTTTTGATTTAACAGGGCATCCATCTCTTCTTCGGATAAAAGGTCGCGGCTATCGATAGTTATCACCAACTTTTCCATTATGGTCATCTGTCCGGCCGACTATCTTGACCGCCAGCCTTTTGCCCCTGGTACCAGGTTGAACTTTAAAGATAGGTTTGTCTTCAATCATTAACTCTAACGCTTCTCCCTTTCGGCGGCGCAGTGGTAAAACGTCACCTTCCTGCAGCTGCAAGAAATCATCCAGGGTTATCCGGGCATCGCCCAGAACCGCTTTCACTTCCGCTTCAGGAGCCTGCAGGCATTTTTCGATGTCACCGGGCTTGTTTTTAGAGGCGGTTTGTTGAAACTGGTTAAACCAGTGCTGGGCGGTCAGGCTTGATAAAACATGCTCCAACCCCATAAAGGGAAAACAAAGATTAATAAAGCCTTCCACATTCTGGATCGAAGCTGAAAAGGTAACCAGGGCAACCGTTTCACTGGAAGCAATAACCTGGTTGAATTGGGGGTTGGTATCCATGCTCTCAATCTGCGGATCGATTTGAATAATCCCTTTCCAGGCATAGCCTAAATTATCCAGGAATTTTTCATTAATCTGCCGCATTACTGATATTTCTATTTCGGTCAGTTCCCTGATCTTACCAGGCTGCCGCCCTTCCCCACCAAATAAAAGATCGATAATGGTAAATACAAAGCTAGGGTTTGTTTCAAGCATGGCAACGCCCATATCTTTAGACATATTAAAGATGGTCATCAATGTAGGGACGGGAAGTGAAAACACAAATTCTTCATATGAAACCTGAGCAACTGAAACTACCTGCAGCTTAACGGGAACACGTAAAAAGGAAGTTAAAAAATTACCCATAACCCGAGCATAATTCTCATGGATGATCTGCAGAGTCCTGATCTGCTCCTTTGAAAACTTCGTCGGGCGCCGGAAATCATATGACTGGTAACCTTCAGTTACATCTTCCGGTTCTTCTTTCAAATCCCCGCTGGAGATAGCATTGATTAAAGAATCAATTTCTGATTGAGTAAGCGCATCTTTGGCCATTATTCCACCTCCCAACTAAACAAACAAAACCTGAAGTAAAGCTGTTAACCTCTTACCAAAAGAGTAAGGGCTTTTAATTCATCAGCGGTAATCATACTCCTAACATTGGCTTGCAGGGCACGCTGACTTGCAATCAAGTGCACCATTTCCATGGCCATATCAACATTGGAGCTTTCAAGATGAAACTGGCGCAAAGAGCCAAAGCCAGCTGTGCCTGGAACCCCTTGCTCCGGCTCACCTGAAGCTTCAGTTACTTCATAAAGGCCTGCACTGTCATTTGACAATCCACCTTTATTGACAAAGGTAAATAATTCTATCTGCCCCAGCTCTACCCTGGCTCCGGCTTCGTTTTCACCGCTAACCTGACCGTTCGGTCCAATAACCAGCGTATTGACCATAATACCATCCAGATCAAAATCAACATCAAGAAAATCGCCCCGATCGGTTACAATACTGCCCGCTTCATCGACGTAAAATGCTCCTCGCCGGGTATAAGCTTCTGTACCATCATTCCTGTTAACCCTGAAAAAACCTGCTCCCTCTATGGCCAGATCAAGGGGACGTTCAGTAAGCTGTAAAGCTCCCTGATCAAAAAATTTGGTCACAGGGTACATTTGAACCCCTTTCCCCCTGAAAGGAGGCAGCGCTTCAGGTGCAGGATCTACTGCATATCTTTTCTCCTGCAGATCGGCATAAAGCAGTTCAGTAAATGACACTTCCGACTTTTTATGGGCATTGGTATTCAAATTAGCCAGATTATCGGCAATCTGCTGAAGCGATCGCTGATAAGCGGCAATTCCTGAATAAGCATTAAAAAATGAACGGCCCATTAGATTTCACCTCTCTTATTATCGGCTAAAAACTTTTATACTGAAGCACCCACATCATTGGCCACTTTATCCAATAATTGATCGTAAGTAATCATAATTTTTTGAGCAGCTTCATAAGTGCGCCTCACCTGCATCAACTTGGCCATTTCGCGAGGCAGGTTTGCATTGGAACCTTCCAAAAAACCCGAAACCACTTCATAATCTTCCTCTCCATCTGCAGCTTCCTCAGTGGTGAAGTAATTATAGCCCACTTTTTCCATCTGGGCATCAGGCCCAAAAGCAGCTATGTCAAGCCTTCCTGCATCCACATACTGACCTTCATCGTCAATATAATACAGCGAACCATCTCTATGGCTGTATATTTCCTCGGTAGTAACAGTGATCGGCCCGCCTTCTCCAAGAACCGGATATCCTTCCGTAGTAACCAGGGTGCCATCAACATCAAGCCTGAAGCGCCCATTCCTCGTATAAAGAACTTCTTCTTCTCCTTCTACCTGGAAAAACCCTCGTCCCACCAGGGCAAAATCAAGATGTCGTTCAGTAACTTCCAGCGGACCCTGGACAAAAGAAGTAAAAGTTTCCTGGGTTGCTACATTATGGGCTTTTGAACCTACCTGGTGCAGGGCACCCACTCTTTCTGCATCTTTTTGGGGACGCATTTCATAAATCATCCATTCAGCAAAACTGGTTTCCACACCCTGCTCTCTTTTAAAGCCTGGAGTTCTTAAATTAGCCAGGTTATTACTGATCACCTGCAGCTGGGCTTGCTGAACCAGCATCGCTCCTTCAGAAAGATATAATCCACGCATTAGTTTTCAACTCCTTTCCTAAAAGTAATTATCCTTTTTTATGAACCAGGCCTTCCTGCATGGAAAGGATCAGCTCAATTTCGCCTTTGCCTCTTCCGGTCCGGGACATTATTTCTGATAATGAAAGGCCCTCTTCCCACATTTTTAAAACATGGCTCCGATCAACCTTGCGCTCAACGGAAGATATTTGCCTGACCACACCTCTGCCGGAGCGATTTGCATTTTCTGCTGGAACAGCTTGGGGCTCTAGAGCACGGGTTTCATTGGCCGGGTATTTTAATGCCCTTTCAGGTTGTTCCAGTTCAGCCATTCTTCTTTCTACATAATCCAACCTGTTTTTTAAAACCGTCAGGCTGCCCAGCTGGCCGTTTACAACCAGTTCTTTTTGCATAAGCTTTTCAAAAACTGGCACGCCGCTGAACTGCCGCTGCCAGAACCAGCTCACTGTTACACCTAGCACAAATCCAATAATAAGATAACCCATGCAGAACCTCCTTTAGATATTTTATTGCAGCCTGTCTTTCCGGCGATTATGATTCAGGATCAGCTAAAATATCGCGCAACCTCTCTATAGCGCGAGCATGCAGCTGAGAAATCCGGGCCGCTGAAACTTTCATCAAGCCGGCAATTTCTTTCTTGGTCAGTTCTTCATAATAAAACAGTGATAACATCAACTTTTCCCTGGAAGGCAGTTTATCTAAAGCTTCAGCAAGCAGTGCGATTTGTTCTTTATCTGTAAATACCTCTTCGGGAGTTTGTTCTGGTGAAGCAATTACCCCTTCAAGTTTAAGATTCTCATCTCCTTCGGAAGACATAATAACTTTTTCCAAAGAAATAACCGTCATCAAGTTATAATTGGTCCAAACCTTTTCTACCGCTGAAGGAGACCAGCCCAGTGCAGACGCTAGTTCTTCTTTTTCAGGCTCCCGGTTTAAAGATTGACGGAGTTTTTCCTCAGCCTCATGCAGCTGCCGAAACTGGCTAAAAAATGATCTGGGGGCAGGGCTGCTTCTACGGATTTCATCAATCATAGCTCCTTTTATACGCCAGGTCGCATAGGTAGAAAATTGGACACCCCGGGATTTCTCGTAACGCTCCCAGGCTTCGATTAACCCTATAATACCGCTCCCCACAAGATCTTCTTCATCCAGGGAAGGGGGCAGAGCAATGCTTAGCTTTCTGGCAAGCTTTTTAATCAAAGGCAGATATTTGTTGATCATGTCTTCACTGCTTACACCCTGGTCCTGCTCTTCATATATTTTTTTGGCATTGCGCTCAAGCATGGTCACCCGTTATACCTCCTTTTCCACTTTTTGACGCATTATTGTAAACAGATAACTTATAATCTGTTCCTGTATTTTTTGATCAAGGTTTAAAAAACTAATGCCGGCCCGGTACCTTTTCCATCCGCCGATATTTAAAGCTGAAACCCTGACCACTTTTCCTTCCAGAAGCAGCAGCTGCTCTTTGTTTTTTTCATCAAGATAAATTTTCATAAGCAAACGGTCCTGTCTTAGCATTGGATCAAGGCTGACCAGCCTTAACCCTCCCCCGGACATATCCAATGAAAAGGCAGGTTTTGAAGGGCATGTTTCCTCCATTGCACCCAAATAATCTTTGACCCACACTGCATCTGACCATAAATCAGGAGAATATACTATCTTTTTAGGGTCAAAATTCTTAATCGGCCTTAATTGATTCCAATGCCAGTAAAGCAGGTTGTGATGGCAAGGTACCCGGACATGACCACGCCGCTGGTGCCGATGAGCGGTGCCGGGATGTTTGATCTGATAACTTTTTAAAATACCATCACCTTTTACCCCGACCACCAGGGAAGTAAAATAATAAACTCCATCATCTTTGTTGAGGTAGAACTGCCAGTTGCTGTATTGCGGCATATTGAGCTGTTTACCGCCTGAAAGAGGTTCACTGATCAGGATCTCGTTTTCATCAACAGCAATAATATTTGCCGTGTAGTATTCTTGTTCCGGCTTGTTAAATATTTGCAGCCGATCTTCGATCTGAAGTTTTTTGAACATTTTCGAGGCTATCCTCCTCTTCCAGTAATAAATCATGGCAGTTTTTTTAAACGGTTGATAAAACCGGCAATTCCTTTTTTTTCTGGCATTACAGTTTCTTCATCTGCCGCTATTCTCCAGGCAATACGGTTCAGGGCAATGGAAGCAGGGCTGCGCGGATTACTGATCACAAACGGGCAGAGTTCATGAACGGCGCTTTTGACAGCAGAGTCATAACGCACATCCCCTAAATAATCAAGCTCCATCGCCGGCATATACTGCTTTACTACGCGCTTTAAACCATTGAAAACCTTTTGACCTTCCTGATAATTCCGGGTGGAATTAACCAGAACATGGCTTTTTTCTCTCAACCCTTCATTCCGAACGACCTTTAACATACCATAAGCATCAGTCAGGGCAGTAGGTTCCGGGGTAGTTACTAATATAAAATCATCAGCGGCAGATACAAAGTTGATTACATTCCGGGAGATACCCGCCGCAGTATCGACCAGTATAAAATCACCTTCCGTTTCAAGATCTATAAACTGATCCAGCAACGCTTTCCTTTTGACCTGGTCGAGATTGGCCAGATCATAAAGGCCGCTGCCACCAGGAATTATCTTTAAGTCAAGAGGCCCTTTAAATATTACTTCCCGTAATTTTTTAGATCCATTGATCACATCGGCCAGGTTATAGCGAGGGATGGTGTTAATCATCACATCAACATTGGCCAGACCCAGATCAGCATCAATAACTACCACCCGGTAACCAATCCTGGTTAGAGAAAGGCCCAGGTTGACAACCAGGCTGGTTTTCCCCACCCCGCCTTTACCGCTGGCAAAGGCTATAACCCTGGAAAGACCGGCTTTACCAAAACTTTTTGCCGCACCTTGATCCGTCTTCCCCGGTCGGCATACTTTTCTTAATTGTTCTGCTTGATCTGACATAATTAACCTGTCCTCCACAATAATCCAGCTAGATCCAGTTTAGATGCCGGTTTCAAGTCTTCCGGAACCCTTTGACCATCTGTCAAATAAACCAGGGGCAGCTTAGTATAGTAAGAGCTGTTTATAACGGTCCCATAAGAATTGGTCTCATCCAGCTTGGTAACAATCAGATGGTTATATTTAAGTTTTTTAAAGCTGTCAGCGATATAATTAACGTCCTGCCGGCGAGTTGTAGCGCTGATTACCAGGTGAATATCAGCCGGTAAAAGCATGTCAATATAAGAAGCCAGATCTGCAAGCTGTTCTTTATCACCTGTTGAGCGACCGGCAGTATCAACTAATATTCTGTCACAACCTTCAAGGCGCATCATCGCTTTATATAAATCTTGTGGAGCCATGACCACCTCCAAAGGCAAATCCATGATTTCTGAGTAGGTCCGGAGCTGTTCTACAGCCCCGATACGGTAATGATCAATGGTAATTAATCCTACTTTTTCGGATTCCTGCAGAGATAAACGGGCAGCCAGTTTGGCCAGGGTTGTAGTTTTACCCACTCCTGTCGGGCCCAGAAATACCTGGGTCCTGCAGCTGCAACCACTTGAAGTAATAATTTTATCAGCGGCTTTCTCTCTTAAGATTTCTGCCATCCTGGAATGGCTCACACGCCCCGGCCCGGCAGCAGCTGATTCAGCTTCGGTAAAAATTTCCTCCAACAAGGCCGGATCCAGGTCATGATGTTCCAGGTAATTTCGCCAGTAGGCAACACTTTTCTTTTTAGGAGCTGCTTTTTCAGGAACCGCTGTTTGCGCATCCGAATGAGTCGATGTCGATAATTCCGTAACCCTGCTTTTTAATACTTCGAGCTCTTCTGCCATAGTGCCCATTTCTTTTTCTTTTTCAGCAAATTTTTGAAGCATGATCCCGTTTACAGAGTGTTCCTTACTCTTAGGCTCAACGGCAGCTATTATTTCCATTTGACGGGGAGTGAAAAAACCGCGCAGCCCTTTACGCCTCACCCGGCGGCTGTGTAGAATTACAGCATCGCGGCCCAGGTCTTTTTTTACCCTCATAAGCCCTTCTTTCATATCAGAGGCAAGATATTTTCTAACTTTCATTTTCCTTGATCACTCCCACTGCTTCCACTTTTATTTCCGGCAATACTTCATTTATCGAAAGCACAGCAGCCGGAAGATGAAATCTTTCTAAAAGGCGTTTAAGCGGCATCCGAACTGAGGGTGAAGTAAGGATGATCGGGCTAAGGCCTTTTTGAGCTAAATTTTCAATTACACTTCCGATCCCGTCTACTAAGTTCTGGGTTACAGTTGGATCCATAACCGGGAAGCTACCCTGTTTGGTTGATTGAATTGACTCAGCTATTTTCTTTTCCAGCCTGGGATCAATGGTGATTACCTGCATTCGTCCTTCGCTATTGACATGCTGAGCGGTAATAGTCCGGCGCAAAGCCTGCCTTGCCGCCTCGGTCAGAGTATCGATATCTTTGGTCATCCGTCCCTGATCAGCAAGTTCTTCCAGAATAGTAATCATATCGTGAAGAGGCACTTTTTCTTTGAGCAAGTTCTGTAATACTTTTTGCACCTCACCGATGGACATGATTTCTGGAGTTAACTCTTCTAAAACCGCCTGGTTAGTTTCTTTTAAGGAATCAAGCATTTCTTTAACAGCCTGACGATCTAATAATTCATAAGCATGGCTCTTAATAACTTCACTGAGATGAGTAATCAATACCGTCGAAGCATCAACCACAGTGCATCCCAGTGTTTCTGCTTTGGGTTTTAGCTCTTCAGATATCCAAACCGCCGGAAGATTAAAAGTGGGTTCTTCGGTTTCGATTCCTTCAAGTTCCTCCGGCAAATCTCCTTCCGGGTTAAGGGCAAGAAATAAACCGGGCCGAGCCTGGCCCCTGGTAATTTCATTTCCCTTCAGCTTAAAACGGTATTCAAAAGGACCAAGCTGCAGATTATCCCGCATTCGAATCGGTTGAATAATAATCCCCAGTTCATTAACAGCCCTTTTACGGGCAGCAGTAATTCTTTCCAAAAGGTTTCCGCCGCGGGATTCATCGGTTAATTCAACCAGGTTATAGCCAATTTCAATTTCCAGCAATTCCACCCGCAGCAAAGAACTAAAATCATCTGCCTCCACCGGCATTTCTGCTGCTTCTTGATCGGCAGCTGAACTATCTTTTAGTTCGGCCTGCTTCTTATCTCTAAACAAGATGAATGAAAGAACACCGCCTGCTGCGGCTAGCAGTAAAAAGGGCGCTGCGGGGATGCCGGGAACCATGCCTAATAGTAAAAGTAACACTGAAGCCAGCATTATTACTTTAGGAAAGGCAACCAGCTGAGCGCTCATTTCTTCACCGAATGAAGCTTCGGCAGTAGAGCGCGTCACCAGCATACCGGCTGAAGTTGAAATCAACAGGGCCGGAACCTGGGCTACCAGGCCATCTCCCACCGTTAAGATTGTAAACACAGAAGCTGCTTCTTCAACAGACATCCCCAGTTGAAAGGCTCCGATGCCAAGGCCACCAACAATATTTATGAGTACGATTACAATACCAGCAATGGCATCACCACGGACGAATTTACTGGCACCATCCATTGATCCGTAAAAATCTGCTTCTTTTTGCATTTCCTTTCGTTTATTTCGGGCTGTTTCTTCATCAATTAGTCCGGCATTAAAATCGGCATCGATGCTCATCTGCTTACCGGGTAAGGCATCAAGCGTAAACCTTGCCGCCACTTCGGCCACTCGTCCGGCACCGTTGGTAATAACAACAAACTGAACCACGGTAATAATAACAAAAACAACCATACCCACTACATAATTCCCAGCAACAACAAATTGACCAAAGGCTTGAATTACCGCACCGGCACTGGCCTCCGATAAAATCAAGCGGGTTGAAGAAATATTCAAGGCCAGGCGGAACAAAGTGGCCGTCAATAGAACTGAGGGAAAGATATTCAGTTCTCTGGTATCACTGGAAAATAGAGTTATTAAAAGGACCACCAGCGCAAAAGCAATATTGAGAGTGAGCAGAATATCAAGCACCCAGGGCGAAATGGGAATGATGATAATTACTACCATGGCAATAAAAGCAACGGCGGCAATGATATCTGTATTGCACTTGAATATTTTGCTGATTGCCTCAAGGTTAATTTGATTTTGATTGGTTGCTGCCATATAAGTTCATGCCTTTCCGCTAAATATAACTTTTTCTTTCACGCATCCGGTAAACCATGGCCATTATTTCCGCTACAGTCTGGTATAGCTCAATCGGTATTTCTTCTCCAAGCTCTGTGTTTTTCCAGAGCATCTGGGCCACCGGGGGATTTTCCACAATGGCTATATCATTTTCCGCCGCAATTTCCCTGATCCTGCGAGCCAGAACTTCTACCCCTTTTGCAATAACCCGGGGCGCTAAATCTCTGCCCTCCTGATATTTAAGGGCTATCGCTATTTCGGTAGGATTGGTTATCACCACATCGGCATCCGGGACATCCTGCATCATCCGCTCCCGGGCCAATTGACGCTGTTTCTCTTTTAGCTTGGATCTAACTAAAGGATCACCCTCAAGGTGTTTATGCTCATCTTTAATTTCTTTTTGGCTCATTTTTAAGCTGGTTTTATGCTCATATCTCTGGTACAAATAATCCATAAAAGCAATGAAAAGAAAGACCACTCCGACTAAAATGCCCATAAGGGTCATGGTATTCCAAAACACCTGCAGGCTGGTATCTACACTCTGGTTTACCAGGAGCAGCAGATCGTCCATCCTGCTTTGAACAAATAAAAATGTTACTGTAGTGATGATTACAATTTTTAAAATTGCTTTTACCATTTCAAACATAGACTTCTTTGAAAATATTTTCTTTAAACCTTCCAAAGGATTAAGCCGGTTTAACTGGGGCGCCATTTGCTGCGTAGAGGTTAAAAAGCCGACCTGAACCAGGTTGGAAGTAACTCCCAGGATTAATGCTACAGCAAAAACAGGGGCCATAATGGTGAAATAGCGGATCACCGCTTCCCAGAGTACAGCCTGAGTATTGCCCGGGGTAAGCGGCAATGCCAGCTGGCTGCCAATAAATAAATCAAAAACCTCTTCAATCCCTCTAAAAACAACAGCGCTGAAAACAAAGAAAAGGATCATCACCCCAAGGATATTGATGGCAGAATTAAGCTCCATGCTTTTGAAAACCTGTCCCTTACGCCGGGCTTCTCTTAGTCGATGCGGCGTTGGGTCTTCAGTTTTATCTCCGCTTTCCTGAAAGAAAAAGAGCATATTCTCACCACCTCTGCATAAAGCCTATTAATGATTGCGTAAAATCTCCGATCTGGCTTTCCCAGACGGTCCCAAAAACCGGTAAAAGCATAGCAAATAAGAGCATAGATAAAGCAATTTTTAAAGGCAGGCCCAGAATAAAAACATGAATCTGGGGTACCGTTTTGGCTATCAGGCCCAGGGCAATATCCATGAGCATCAAAATTACAATGATTGGTGCAACCAGTTTAAAAGCCATGGCAAACATATCAGCAAACAACCTTAGCACCCCACCTACAGCGGCTTCTCTCATAAAAGGCCCATCAATGGGGATAATAACGTAACTATCGGCCATGGCCTGCAATAAATAATGATGCCCGTTTAAAGTTAAGAAAAAGGCCAGGGCCAGTAAATAGTAGAAATTGCCCATAAAAGTAACCCGGCTGCCAAACTGGGGTTCAAACACTCCCGAAAGCATTAAGCCTGATTTCAGGTCACTCATTTGCCCGGCATTCAGAAAAACAGAAAACATTAATACAACTAAATAACCTAAAGCCAAACCAACAAGGACCTCTTTGCCCAGTAACAAAACCATCTCCAGGGGACCGCGAAAATCAAACTCAGGAATAACTCCCATGGACAGAAAAATTAAAAGGGCTATCACCAGTGACAACCATATCCTGAGCATAGTGGGAACACCTTGATAAGTGAAAAAAGGAAACAGGAAAACAATGCCCATTAAGCGGGCCCAAATAAAAAGGTATGCCAGCCAGTTTTCAAGTTCGAGCGGAAAGAATTCTTCCAAGCTTAAACCTCCCAGAACCTTTCTTTTTAAAGAGGGCTTTCCGAATCAAGCTTACTAACATTTTGCCAGGACTGCTCCACTGCGCAAATTACATCAATATAAAACTATAAAAAACCTTAAATTATTTTATTAAAGCATCGTCAACCCTTCGCTCCACAATTGAATGGTAAATTGAACCACATTGCTGAATACCCAGCCGCCAAAAATCATCACTGCCAAAAGAACAGCAATAATTTTGGGTACAAAAGCCAGGGTCGGTTCCTGGATCTGGGTTGTAGCCTGCAAAATGCTGACCGTTAAACCTACAGCCAGGCCTGAGCCAATGATCGGAGCAACCATAAGCAGGATGATAATTATCGCTTGCTGAACTATGTTTAACAATCCATCCGGAGTCATCAGGCCGGCCTCCTTTAATTAAAACTTTCCAATAATGAGCTGACCACCAGGTGCCAGCCATCAACCAGGATAAAGAGCAAAAGCTTAAAAGGCATGGATACAATAACCGGCGGCAGCATAAACATCCCCATAGACATAAGAGTACTGGCCACCACCATATCAATAATCAAAAAAGGCACATAAAGCATAAAGCCCATCTGAAAAGCAGTCTTCAACTCACTAATTACAAATGCTGGTACCAGCACAAACAGGGGCACATCTTCCTGGGTTTCCGGCGCTTCAAGATCGGCCATGTTGACAAACAAGGCCAGGTCCTTTTCCCTGGTGTGATAAAACATAAATTCTTTTAACGGTTCCGCTCCTACTTCAAGGGCCAATTCCTGCTCAATTTCTCCTTCAAGGTAAGGTTGGACGGCCGTATCATTGATGACGTTGATCGCTGGCTGCATAACGAAAAAGGTTAAAAACAGGGCCAAACCGATTAGTACCTGGTTGGGCGGAATCTGCTGGGTAGCCATGGCATTACGCGTAAAAGATAAAACGATGACAATCCTGGTAAAAGAGGTCATTAGAACCACGAAGGCCGGGGCCAGGGTTAATAAAGCCATTACCAGCAAAAGCTGTAAAAAACCGACCAGGCTTTCGGGATCATCTTCCCCATCTCCCCCAATCTGCAGATCTATCTGGGGCACCTGCAGGGGCTGGGCAAAGGCATCAGCAGGGCATATCAGCATTAAAGCTGTTGCCATCAGGAAAATGAATATTAGCTTTTTAAAAATATTTAAGCGCATTAAATTCTCCTGCCGCCGGAATTAACGGTTACTATTTTTTCTAATGCTCTCCATTATTTTGGAAAACGGCGTTTTCAAATCAAGGTTTTTTTCGGCCAACCCATCTTCAACGTACTGTAAATCTTTCCAATCAAGGGTTTTAAGTAAAGTCACATTTCCCTGGGAGGCGCCAACCAGGTAGAGGTCTTTCCCCACCTGAATCAGGTAAACCGAACTGCTGCTTTTATGATCTAGTGGAACTCGCTCTAAAACTCGCATATATCCACCATTAGCCCCCCGGTAAACCGAACGCAAACCGTAGCGAATAGCCAGGTAGGCTAAAATTACAATGAGGATTAAAAACCCCATGGACTGTAACAGCAAACCATATCCTCCCATTTTAGCCCTCTTTCCCGGAACCGGGTTCATCTTCATTATCTTCTTCACTAACCAAAGATGTTATCCGGACTCCGAAGCGATCATTAATTACAACAATTTCACCATGCGCGAAGGGAGTTTCATTAACCAGGATCATTACTTTTTCATCAGCTACGCGGTTAAGCTTAAGAATAGAGCCTTCTTCAAGGTTAATTAAATCCCGTACTTTAAGCATTATTTGTCCCAGCTCAGCGCTGATATTTAAGTTAACGCCGTAAAATTCAGGCGCTATGCCCCGCCTGAAAGCTGCTGACCCGCTTTCATCCAAAGGCTGAAAGACCACCTTTTTTATAACCGGTTGATCTTGTTCCCCGGTATAGTCGTCATCAGCATAATCAGAAAAAGGCTTCTGTTCTTCCCAATAATTGCTTGACATTAAAACGGCTCCTTTTTTACTGGAAAATAAATTCTTTAAAATATATAGCCCTGACTTTACCAGACTCAAGGCGGTCATTAAGCATATCTAAGAGGTCCTGTTCAAGGTTTTTCATCCCACCCGGTTCTTCAAGATCGTCAATGTACTTGCTGCGCAGAACAGCGATAATCTCTGAACGCAGCTCAGGTTCTCGTTCTTCTATTTCACGGGTCAGTCCCCTGTCATCATAAGCCAGCTCAAAAGTCGTCCGTAAAAATCTCCTCGTCCCTGAATCAGCCAGGTTTACCTGGAACTCTGACATAGAGTAGCTGTGACTTGGAAGAGCATCCACTTCTTCTCCATCACCAATTAAATTCCCGATAAAGGGTATATCATCTGCCAAAAAGAAAAATGCTGCCGCTCCGCCGAGCACCATGAAAGGAACCATGATCAAGATTATTTTTAACAGGGGGCGCCTTTTCTTCTTTTTGGCCTCTTTGTTGTCTGAACTGGTTTTTGTTTCTTTTTCTGGCATAAGCAATCTACCTCCAGCGCTTAGTATGCTTCGCGAATAGAACCTGGATCATGAATAGATATGACAATGGTAACCCGACGGTTCCTGGACCGCCCTTCTGGAGTTTCATTGGACTCCAGGGGCCGATATTCCCCATATCCAGTTGCAGTCAACCGGTGCGGATCGAGGTTTTGTTCCTCTGTTAAGTAACGGGTAACCCTTACCGACCTGATTACTGATAATTCCCAGTTAGTGGGGAATTCAGGCACGTTCATAGGCAGGTTACAGGTATGCCCTTCAATGATCAAGTTGCGATCAAGGCGCCTAAAAAGTTCAGAAAATTTATCCAGCATTTTTCTAGCCTCGGGAATTAAATCAGCTTTCGCCCTTTCAAAAAAAATGTAATCGGGCAGTTCCATGACCACACCACGCTCATCAAGGCCCAATTCTACTTCTGCTTCAAGTCCCATCTCCTCCAGGAAAGCCTGCACTTCCTCCATCACTTCTTCCGCTTCCCGGATTTGCTCAACCAGAGCCGCTTCTGCAAAAACCCCTTCTTCATGGCTAAGAGCTTCTCCGGTCGGTTCATAAGGATCAGGAGTTTGATCCATAATCCCCGTCTCACCAAGGAATGAAGTTTGGATAGAAATGATCACGGTTTGAAAGCGCTCGATATCGATAACCGACATGGTGTATAAAAGGATAAAAAAGGTCAGCAAAAGGGTAACCATATCGGAATAGGTCGTCATCCAGTGCGGGCTGCCCTGCGGCCCTTCGCTTTTTTTCTTGCGCTGCCGGGTATTGGCAGAACGGTCCTGGTCAGAATCAGGCATTGATCAACATATCCTCCTCATCGTCTTCATCAGGGCTTTCTTTTGCCTTCTCAAAAAGTCTTTTTTCCTCAGGAGAAAAGTACGATTTAATTTGTTCTTGCAGCAAGCGCGGGTTTATACCGCTTTGCAAAGCTAACAGCGCCTCAATTACGATTTCCTTTATGCGCACTTCTTCTTCGCTGTAAATAGTAAGCTTTCCAGCCATAGGGATAAAAATCAGGTTGGCCATAAGCACTCCATAAAAGGTAGTTAAAAGAGCTACAGCCATACCCGGGCCGATAGCGCTGGGATCGTCAAGTTCAGCCAGCATCATTACCAGGCCAATTAACGTTCCAATCATGCCAAAGGAAGGAGAGAGCGCACCCCAGGTCTTAAAAAGGTTTTGACCCATTTCATGACGATTTTCCAGTGATGACAGCTCGGCATTTAAAATATGGCGGATGTTATCCGGCTCAAAGCCATCTATAACCATCTGCAGCCCGTTACGAAAAAAAGGATCGTCTATTTCGTCAAGCTCATCCTCCAGGACAAGCAGCCCTTCACGGCGTGCTTTTTGAGCCAGATCAACAAACCTGGCATGCAAATCAAGAATTGATTCATCTTTGCGCACAAATGCTTTCCTGGTTACCTGGGCCACGGTTTTCAATTCATCCAGGCGGAAATTAACCATGAGCGCACCCATAGAACCGCCAACAGTAATCATCAGGCCGGCCGGATTCCAAAAAGCGCTCAGATTATTGATGCTCGCTATAATCAAGCTAAACCCGAGGATGATTCCTACCACTGTTAAAAAGTCGAATTTTTTCATGGCTACCTCTCCACGCCAGATGCCGCCAGGGCCGGCCTGTCAATAAACCGGCCCTGTCTGCATTATGATTATCTCTTCATGTTAACAACTTCAGTCAGAATTTCATCGGAAGTCGTAATCACCCTGGTATTGGCCTGAAAAGCCCGGCTGGTGGTAATCAGTTCGGTAAATTCATAGGCCAGGTCCGTATTGGACAGCTCCAGGGCGGACGACTGGATCAAACCACGCCCGGCTCCCCCGGGGACCCCGGCAGCAGCTTCACCGGAGTTAACAGTCTCCCTGTAAAGGTTGCCGCCCTGCTTGGCCAGCCCTTCGGGGTTGGGAAAAGTGGCTGTTTCAATCTGCCCGAATTCTTCAGTCAAACCGTTGGTGTAGGTACCGACAACCAAACCGGTCCGTTCAATGTTAAAACCGGCCAGAGTGCCGGCGGCAAAACCGTCCTGCGCACGGGCAAGAAGGCTGTTTAAACCGGCCAGCTGAGTAGCAGCGCCGAAATCAGGAGTTACAGCCATGGGCGCTGCTTCCCCCGGCGGGTTAAATTCGATATCGGGTATATTGGAGTCTCCAGGAATAAGCCCACCGTTTTGATCAAAAACCAGCATGCCATTTCCTCCGCCGTCTACCTCGATTATATTGCCGCCTTCATCTGTGACGGTTAAGTTGTACTCCCAGACGTTATAATCCACCGGGGTAAAGGTAAAATCAATGTTATTGCGCCGCCCGAGTGAATCAAACACGTAGTACTCGTACTGGTGTTCCCTGATCACGGCATCGCTGCCGGCCTCTGTAGCAATATTACCGGCAAAAGTATCACCAAAAAGAGAATCATCACGAAGGATAACCGATGAAGCATTACCTGTGGTTCCGGAGGTAATCACCAGGTTATTACCCTCAAAACTGGCATTTGCGCCATTGAGCTGAGCATTGATAGCACCAAGCAGCGCCGCCTGGGTATCATAATTATTCATGTTCAAATCAATTTGCTGTTCGGCCCCGCCATCAACTGCCACGGCAAGCCTTACCGGGCCGGTTAATTCTTCGATGGCGAGATCGGTTAGCAGGGCTTGCCCGGTGATAATACCGGGTTCAGCAGGGATCGCATCTTGCCCCAAAGATTCTGTTCCGGTAGCGCCAAAAAGAACCTGAACATCAGGATCGCTAAAATCAAGGGATACACTGGAGGCTGCCCCTGTAGTAGATGAAGTGACCCTGAGCTGATCGCTATCGTTAACATCAGCTACTGCACCAGTAAGCGCATTGTTCAATGCGGTCAATAATTCAGTTATATTATCTACATCATCCATATTCAGGTTTATATTTTCAGGATTGCCATCAACGGTCAAGGTTATATTTACAACTTGATCAAGGTTATTAATGTCGGCATCGGTAAGTACCAGATCTCCAACCACCGAACCTGCAGTGGCCGGGGTTCCATTAACCCCAAAACCAGTTTGCGGTACCGCACCAAAGAGAGCGGTGGCGGTAACATCGAATATTTCTACACTGGAATTATCGCCGGCAGTAGTAGAGCTGATTGTTAATAGATTACCGTCGAATTCAGCGCCTGCTCCTGCAACCTGGGCATTAATAGCATTGGCCATAGCCTGTTGGGTATTAATTGCGGACATATCAAGGGAAACAAACTGCACCGCGCCGCCATCTACCGCTACCCCAAAAGTAACCAGGTCATTCATCGCCACCAGATCAGCATCTTCCAAAGGCACATTGAAGAGTGCCGAACCTTCTGTTGCATCCTGGTAACCCCTGGCGTCTAAGTTTCCGGCAAAACGCATTTCGCCTGTAGCCTGGGCGACCATGTCGTCTCCAATGGGAATGGTGATATTATTAGTGGCAAAATTACTGAGGTAAAGGCCGTTATCG
>PWYU01000063.1 GCA_003567725.1 Syntrophomonadaceae bacterium
TCCATTGAAAAAATGCGCAGTGATTTTGTCGCCAACGTATCCCATGAAATAAGAACCCCGCTGACTACCCTGCGGGGATATGCCGAAACGATCCTCCATGAAGAATTATCCCGCGGGCAGCTGCTTGAATTTCTTTCAATAATCGATCGGGAAGCGACCAGGCTATCAAGCCTGGTCGATGATCTTTTGGACCTGGCCCGGATTGAAAACGAGAAAGATTTTGTTAAAAAAGAAACAGTGGATTTAATGCAGTTAATCAATGAAGCGCTTGGAAGAGTTGAACCGTTGCGGAATAAAAAAGGGATAAAAATAGAGGTTAATACATCCACTGAAGAGCTTTGTATTTATGGAAACCATGCTTGGCTCCGCCAGGCCCTGGTAAACATTCTTGAAAACAGCATCAGATATGGTAAGGCGGACGGGCGGATTGATATTGCTGTAATTTTCGATAACAGCTCTGCTACGGTAGAGATAGAAGACGACGGATCGGGTATACCAGAAGCCGACCTGCCGTACGTTTTTGAACGGTTTTACCGGGCTGATAAAGCTCGTTCCCGTAAAAGCGGGGGGACGGGCCTCGGTTTGTCTATTGTAAAACATATCCTTGAAGCGCATGGAGCCTCCTATAATCTGGAAAGCACTGAAGGTAAAGGCAGTGTTTTTCGCTTTAGCCTCCCCCTTGTCTCCTAAAATACTTAACCTTGATTTAACCTTGATTTTACACAAGCTTCCTTTGATTTTAACCTTGGCAGGTTAAGCTGTAAGTGACCTGTTCAAGGTTAAAATATTTTTAGGAGGATTAGAATGAATCAGAAAAGGTGGTTAACTATTTTAGGGTTATTTTTACTGATCGCAGTGATGATGGTTGCAGGATGCGGAGAACCGGCTGAAGAGCAGTCAGAAGAACCGGCTGAAGAAACGGAAGAAACCGAAGGTGCAAATGGTGAAGAAACTGACCAGGAGTCAGTTTCAATAATGCTGGGTGGATCTGATTCCGAAGTTAATGTGGTGGCAAGATTGGCTGAGGAATATATGAACGAAAATCAACATGTTTCAATAGCCGTTACCGGCGGTGGATCCGGAGTTGGCATATCTTCTTTGATTGACGGCGATATTGATGTGGCTAACTCTTCCCGCCCAATGAGAGATACAGAAGAAGATGCACTCAGGGATAATCACGGTGAAGAGCCGTATGCTGTCCGTTTTGCTGTTGACGGTGTCGCAGTACTTGTGAATGATGCCAATCCTGTTGAAGCCTTGACGGTTGACCAGGTCGGCGCAATTTACCGTGGTGATATAACCAACTGGTCCGATGTTGGCGGAAATGACCAGGAAATAACCCTCTATGGCCGGCAAAGCACTTCCGGTACCTATGTTTTCTTCATGGAACTAGTCGTACAGGGTGAATATTCTGAAAGAAAGCGTAATATGGCCGGTACTTCAGACATTGTAGAGGCTGTTATCGGAGACGAAAGCGGTATTGGTTATGCTGCAATCGGTTATGCTGACGAAGGTGGCGTCAAAGCGCTAAATATTGCAGCAGATGAAGGCTCTGAGGCTTATAACCCAACCGTGCTTGAGAATGTCACCAGTGGCAACTACCCGCTGACCCGCCCGCTTTACCAGTACATGGCCGGCAAACCGGAAGGAGCCTTGCTTGATTACCTGCTTTTCGAAGTAAGCGATGCCGGACAGAATATAGTGCTTGATGAAGGCTTTTATCCAATCACAGAAACAGACCGTGTATTTAATAAAAATGCCCTGGAATAAAAGACAGGGCGAACGATACAAGCCCTGCAGCCTATTTTACCTCCAGGCTGCAGGGTGGTTTAAAAAATTTGCTGTAACTTGATTGATTAAGGGTGGGATAGATATGGTTTCCATTACAGAGAAAACAATGAGGGTAATATTCATTTCTTGCGGGCTGGCGATTATTATATTCCTGGCCGGCATTCTTTACATTTTACTTTCCAACAGCATGCCCGGTTTAATTGAACTGGGCCTCGGCCCATTTTTTGCTGCAGACAGGTGGAACCCCGGAGCTTACGGCGAGCCGTCTTACAGCCTGCTGAATATGATTTACGGCACTTTAATGGTTACTCTGGGTGCTTTGATATTTGCAGTGCCTATAGGTGTTGCAGCAGCGGCCTATCTCGCTGAAATTGCATCACCCTGGGAAAGGGAGTTTTTTAAACCGATTGTTGAAGTGTTAGCCGGTGTACCTTCAGTTGTGCTCGGTTTTTTTGGCCTGGTTGTGCTTGCTCCGCTGATTGCCAGAGCCTTTAACTTAAACAGCGGCCTTACTGCTTTTAATGGAGCCATCCTGGTTGGGGTAATGGCTTTACCTACGATTATTACCCTGGCCGAAGATGCCATTACTGCAGTACCCAAAGAATACCGCCACGCTTCGCTGGCCCTGGGAGGAACCCGCTGGCAGACGATTTGGAAAATAACTATACCCGCGGCCTTTTCCGGAATTACAGCTTCCGCCATGCTGGGTATGGGCAGGGCAATTGGTGAAACAATGACCGTCTTAATGGTAACCGGTAATATGGTTGCCCGTCCGGAGTCTTTCCTCGATTCGGTGAGAACTTTGAGTGCCGGTATCGCTATAGATATTGGCGATGTAGTTTTTAACTCTACCCATTTTCATGCTTTATTTGTAGCAGGTTTGTTGCTTTTCCTTATTACTTTTTTGGTTAATCTTTTAGCTGATATTTTAATCCAGCGTAAGCCGGAGGTAAATAAATGAAAACTGCAGTGCTTAAAAAAGGTTTTTTAATTGAAAAGAAAAAATCTGAATGGCGCAGCCATGAGCTTATTGGTTTCTGGGCTCTTCGTTTAACCCTGTTCCTGGTCCTCTTTATTCTGGGTGTAATTGTTTTTGATATCGTGTCCAAGGGTGCGGAAGTAATTAATTGGGAATTTTTGACCCAACCACCACGGTTAGGAATGACTGAAGGTGGGATTTTCCCTGCTATTGTGGGTACATTCTATGTAACCCTGATTACAATTGCCTTTGCTGTGCCTTTGGGAGTGGGAGCGGCAATTTATTTAAATGAATACGCAGTGCAGGGTAAATTTACCCGCCTGGTTCGGATGTCTGTGCGCAATCTGGCCGGTGTGCCTTCAATAGTATTTGGCCTTTTTGGTATGGCTGTATTTGTTAAATTATTTAACTTTGGGCCATCTTTGATTGCCGCCGGCTTTACGCTGGGGCTTCTGACCCTGCCGGTTACGGTTACCGCCTCAGAAGAAGCATTGAGAACAGTCCCGAGGGCTTACCGTGAGGGTTCATTCGCCCTGGGAGCAACTCGCTGGCAGGTAGTGCGGACCGTAGTCTTACCGCGGGCCATCCCCGGAATCTTAACCGGCACTATCCTCGGCCTGGCCAGGGCTGCGGGTGAAACTGCTCCTATCCTGGCCACCGGGGCAGCCTTTTTTCTGCCCCATCTTCCTGATTCAGTCAGAAGCCAGTTTATGGCGCTGCCCTACCATCTATTTATCATGTCCACCCAGCACCATGCTATTTCCCAGGTTCGCCCTATTGCCTATGGAACAGCGCTGGTTCTGCTGATCCTGGTATGCCTGCTCAACCTTTCAGCGGTGCTGCTGCGCAAACGTTATCGCAACAGGGTTGCAAAAGGGCTTTAATCCATGGCATTTTTTCTGATTGACTTAAAATCAGGCTTTTAACTTCTAATACGAGGGGAGTGTTTAAAGTTCCCGGTATGGGAACTTGATAAAAATGATGAAGACAAATGGTAATGTTAAAATAGACGAAACCTCGGTTCAGGAAAGCGCTGAAGAAAAACCGGATCAATTAAACCCAGATCTTGAAAATGAATATTGTGAAGTCAAGGTAGAAAACCTGAATTTTTTTTATGGGTCCGTTCAGGCCTTGTTTAATGTTACGGTAAAAGTTCATGAAAAAGGGGTTGCCGCGTTAATCGGCCCTTCAGGATGTGGTAAATCTACTTTCTTGCGGGTCCTCAACCGCATGAATGATTTAATCCCGGGAACCAGGCTGGAGGGCAAGGTATCTATTCACGGTGAAAACATCTATGTCTCGAATACTGATGTGGTTAATCTTCGAAAAAAAGTGGGCATGGTTTTTCAGCATCCGAATCCTTTCCCGAAGAGTATTTTTGACAATGTTGCTTATGGTCCGCGGATTGACGGCTTAAAAGACAAGGCTGTTTTGAGTGAGATTGTTGAAACCAGCCTTAAAGGTGCGGCCCTATGGGATGAAGTTAAAGACCGCCTGAATGAACCGGCATTAGCTCTGTCCGGAGGTCAGCAGCAGCGTCTGTGTATTGCCAGGGCTTTAGCGGTTAAACCGCGTATTTTGCTCATGGATGAACCGACTTCAGCCATTGATCCGATTGCCACTCAGCGCATTGAGGACCTGGTCAGGAATCTTTGTAACGATTACACTATCATTATAGTCACTCATAACATGCAGCAGGCTGCACGTATTTCTGATTATACAGGGTTTTTCCTGCAGGGGGAGATGATTGAATGGGGCAGTACTTCAAGCATATTTACCAACCCGCAGGATAATCGCACAGAAGATTATATTACAGGACGTTTTGGATAGTATGCAATGTAAGATCTTTATATGGAAGGAGAGAATAATATGAACAGGTCAGAAACTGGCGATCGCAAAGTTGTGTTTGCTGAAAAAATGAGCTGGCTTCAGGATAATCTGCAATATATGGGCAGCCTGGTGGAAGAAGCCATTGGACGATCCATCGAAGCCTTAAAAAATCAAGATATGGACCTGGCCCGGGCTGTAATTGAAGGTGACGACAGGATTGATCAGCTGGAAGAGGAAATCGAAGAAAAATGCCTGGAAGTTATAGCCACTCAACAACCTATGGCCAAAGATCTCCGCCGGGTAGCCACTCTTTTTAAAATGATTAATGACCTGGAGCGGATGGCCGATTATGCCACCAGCATTTCTAAAATCACCCTCCGGATAGCAGATCAGCCCCTGATTAAGCCTCTGGTTGATATTCCCCGCATGGCTGTGTTAAGCCAGAAAATGGTTAAGCAGTCTCTGGATGCCTATGTGCGAGAAGATGTTGAATTGGCTAAAGCGGTGGGCACAGATGATGATGAAGTGGATCAACTGTTTGGTCAGATCTTTCGGGAATTATTAACCATTATGATGGAAAACCCCAAAACGATCACCCAGGCCACACATCTGTTATTTGTTGGCCGCTGGCTGGAACGAATATCAGATCACGCCACCAATATTGCCGAAGAAGTGATTTTCCTGGTTACAGGTGAGAAGAAAAACTTGAATGAATAATACCAAAGAGGTGGATTATGAAAAAGAAAAAGGTACTTTTCCTATGCACAGGTAATTCAGCGCGAAGTCAGATGGCTGAAGCTTTTTTGCGTTTTCATGGTGGGCACATATTTGAAGCTCACAGCGCTGGCCTGGATCCTCAAGGTATCAATCTCCTGACGAAAGTTGTGATGGGAGAAGCAGGTGTTAGTATGGATGGACAGTTCTCAAAACATATAAAGGATTACCTGGGCAGAGAAAATTTTAGCTATCTTATTACAGTATGTTCAAGTGCTGAAAAAAATTGCCCTTCTACTTTTCCTGGAATCAGCCAAAGGATCAGCTGGCATTTCGATGATCCTGCGGCATACGAAGGTACAGAAGAGGGCAAACTAAAAAAATTCCGGCAGGTGCGAGATCAGATCGAAAAGCAGGTTAAATTGTGGATTAGTAATGAAGACTTAGTAAAAGTAGCATTAAGTTTTAACATGATTTAAACATAACTGTAATAATACAGTAACCTGGGTCAGGCATAATATAGTTAACCCCCTCATTAATATAGATTTGGCGGCGCAAAGCAAGCTGTTGCGCCGTTTTTCTTAAGGTTCGCCCGGCATGGGCTTAGCCTGGCGGCCTTGATCAAGTTGATTGAAGGTAAAAAGATCGGTCAGTTGAAATTAATTTTGCCGCATGAGATAGTATTTCGAGAAAGTACTGTTTAAGGGCCAGGAACCTGAATCAAACTAAACCCGATGGTTGGTTATACCCGAAATGGAAAGCGGTTTAAATAAAAATAGTTGCAAGCTCAAAAGCAAATAATTTAGTTTTTGCCCATCAAAAAAGGCGATATCAGGGTGTGGATAATCAAGGGCAGCCTTCGTTCTTGAGTCAGCGATCCAGAGCCGAACGATTAAATCATAGTAAGGGGCAACAGCGGGTGCATAATCTGTATCAAACCCGCAAATATCAAAAAGCAAAGGTTCAGAAGCAACCTAGAGTGCCCATTTTATGATAGAATATTCTATACCCCCGAAATAGAAGATATGGTAATTAATACCATACACTTCCATTTTAGGAAGCGCTTTGTAATTTAAAGGCACATTGACACCATCTATAGCATATGACATCAAAAATGCTGGGAAAAATTTATGAATTTCAGTGGAAACACTGAGGTGAAGCTAAAAAGGCAAGCCTTAGACTATGCACGGATAAAGCATTCGGGGTTTATGAATGCGTACACCGTTATAAAAGTAGGTGCAGTTTGATCATAAAGAAAAACGGTAACGTTTATACAGCCAGGAACCCTCAAGGTTTTCTGCACATCCTGTTTTACGGAGAGAGGATCGTCCGGTTTGCCTACAACGATAATCCCGGCGTGCCGCCATCCACTGATGCTGTTGTGGCCGGACCGCTGGAGATAATAGCCAGGCTGCGCAATAATGAACTGGTTACAGATCTAATGACTATCACAGTTGATGAAGAATCTCTCGCAGTCAAGATAACCGGGCCTGATGGCCTGGTTTTGAGTGAAGACCTCGATGTCAATATGGAGCAGCGGATAATTAAAAAGAAGAAACTCTGGGAAAAGGGGATCTACGGCAACGGAGAAAAATACTGCTGGATTAATCAGCTGGGTTCGTCAACTTTTAATTATAACAGTGATGTTTTATTTCACCACTCCATTCAAAATCCCTTAAGTCCAGATATGCACACCTCGATCCCTTTTTATATCGGGGTTGCTCCAGGCCGCTCCTGCGGGATTTATTTTGACAACAGTCACCGCACAGATTTTGATTTTGCCAAAACCGACCCCGGGTCTATATCCTTCCAGGCCCGGGGAGGAAACCTGGACTATTATTTCATTTACGGGCCGTCTGTGGATCAGGTTGTCAGTTCTTATACTGCATTGACCGGCAGGCCGGACCTGCAACGCAAATGCTTCCTGGGCTATCATCAGAGCCGTTACAGTTATGAGACCCGGGAAGAAATCCTGGCTATTGCCGGCAACCTTCGCAAGCATAATATTCCCTGCGATGTTTTATATCTTGATATCGCCTACATGGATGCTTATAAAGTTTTTACCGTTCACCAGGAAAGATTTAAAGATTTTAAAGTCCTTTTGAAGCAGCTGCGGGAAATGGGTTTTGTGGTGGTTGTAATTATCAATCCGGGGATTAAAGTTGAAGAAGGGTACCGGGTATACGAAGAAGGCCGGGACAGGGGTTATTTTGTTAAAACCCCGCAGGGTGCAGTATACCAGGGAGAAGTATGGCCCAAACCGGCCGCTTATCCAGATTTTTTACGCAGTGAGGTGCGGAACTGGTGGGCAGGTCTTCACCGTGAGCTGTTGGAATGCGGTGTTGAAGGGATTTGGAATGACATGAACGAACCGACTGATTTTACCCAGGAAATCGGCACCCTGCCGGATGAGATGGTCCATCTTGATGACGGGGGACATGTGCGGCCCCATTTTGAAGTGCACAACTTTTACGGGCAGCTGCAAACCCGGGCCACCCGGGAGGCGTTGGAAAAATTCCGTCCCGATCAGCGGCCTTTTATTTTAACCAGGGCCGCTTTTTCCGGCAGCCAGCGTTACAGCGCTCTGTGGACAGGCGATAACGCCAGCACCTGGGAACACCTGGAGATCAGTATTCCCATGATGCTTAATTTGGGTCTCAGTGGATTTTCTTTTAGCGGGGCTGATGTTGGCGGTTACCGGGGAGATTGCAGCGGAGAACTGCTGGTGCGCTGGACTCAGGTTGGAGCTTTGCTGCCTTATTTTCGGAACCACAGTGAAATCGGCACAGCCCGCCAGGAACCCTGGGAATATAGCCCAGAAATACTGGCAATTACCAGACAATATATTAACCTGCGCTACAGCCTGATTACCTACTATTACAATCTGATGTACGAAAGCGCCCAAACAGGGACTCCTGCTGTCCGCCCTCTTTTTTATCATTTTCAGGACGATCCATTAACTTATAATATTAGTGATCAATTTTTGTTAGGCCCGGGTGTCATGGTATGCCCTGTGCTCAGACCGGGAGTAGATCGGCGCCAGGTGTACTTACCAGAGGGATTGTGGCACGATTACTGGAGCGGGGATGTTTACAGCGGTGGAAGATATCTTATTTATGAAGCGCCTTTAGATATCCTGCCTCTTTTTATCAAGGCCGGAACGATTATTCCTCACGATGCTGTGGTTGATGCAGTAAATATTAAACAATCCCCGGAGCGGTTGATTATGCATTGTTATGCAGGAAGCACAGCATTGTACCGCCTCTATCTTGATGATGGATATAGTTTTGGTTACCGGCAGGGCCAGTACAGCCTGGTGGCGTTCACAATGGATAGCAACCCTTTTAAACCTGTTCTTCTGAAAAAGGTTATTACTGAAGGATACCCTTTACCGGTGCTGGATTCTAAAATCTATCCTGTAAATAATTGATAAAGGAATACATTATACATGAAAATTAACGCTAACCTATCTACAGAAAGCGGTTGGGAAATCTTTGAGCATAACTTCATTGCCGATCACCTTATCGCTACCGGCAGCAATTTCTTAATTGGGAATGGTTATCTTGGTTACCGGGGCACCTTTCCGGAATGGCGGAAAGATCAATATGTGGGCTGTTTTCTTAGCGACACCTATGACAATGCTGACGGGAAATGGACAGAGCTATGCAATGTCCCAAACGCCCTTTATACTTTGATTAAAGTTGATGGTGAAGCTGTAATAACTTCTGAGTCTCTCACTTATGAAAATGATCATAAAGAGCATAGCTATTGCCGTAAACTTGATTTAAAGCAGGGTTTGATGAGTATCAGGAATTGCTGGACAAGCAAAGACGGCAAGCGGCTTATGCTGAAAGCCGAGCAATTTGCCAGCTATGCTGATTTGCATCTTATTCCTCAAAGATTTGAGCTGGAAGTGGACCGGCGATGTGTTCTGGAAATTATAACTGGCATTGATGCTTTAGTTTGGGATTTGCATGGCAGGCACCTTTTCGATCATAGTTTCAGCAGCGGACCGGATCATTTGTCGGTTAAGGTAAAAACCGGTGAGCTGGGAACCCGGATTATTGTGATGGAAGGGTTATCTATAGATGGTAAAAAACCTTTTAAACAAACTATTAGTGAAGCAGAAAACCAGGAAGGGATTTTCCGGAAGCTTGCCTGGGAACTTGAAGCTGGTGAAAAGCTTGTTTTAGAAAAAATAATGGTTGTCTACAGTAGTAATGATTTACCCGATCCTGGTGTTGCTGCTAATCACAGCCTAAAAAATGCTCTCGAAAAGGGGTATACTAAATTAAAGGCAGATCACACTCCATACTGGGAAGAAATCTGGTTCAAAACCGATATGGTTATCGAAGGTGATCTGAAGGCTCAGACTGTGCTCAGGTTTAATCATTACCATAACTTTATTGCCACGCCTTTTCACAGCGACTGCCTTCCTATAGGAGCACGAGGCCTCTCATGTCAAGTTTACCAGGGTTCTGCTTTTTGGGATCAGGAAATATTCAACCTGCCTGTTTATTATTATACCAAGCCGGAAATTGCCCGCAATATTTTAACCTACCGCTATAAAACACTCGATGGCGCCAGGCACAAAGCCCGGGAGCTGGGCTATGAAGGGGCGTTTTATGCCTGGGTAAGCGGGAAATCAGGCCGAGAACTGTGCCCTTCGTTTTTCTTTACCGATGTGCTGAGCGGACGTAAAATCCGCAATCATTTCAATGACTGGCAAATTCATATCTCACCGGATATAGTGTATGCAATCTGGAATTACTACCTGGCTACAGGTGACTGGGATTTTATTAAAAAATATGGGGCTGAGATCATTTTTGAAGTGGCCCGGTTTCTTTATTCTTTTGCCTATTTTAAAAAGGACAAAAACCGCTACGAGCTGATCAGGCTGGTTGGCCCCGATGAATACCATGAGAATGTAGATAACAATGCCTTTACAAATTATCAGGCCCGCTTTAGCCTGCATACTGCCCTTATTGTTTATGATCGACTTAAAGAAATAAATCCCGATTACTTAGCAGAGCTTTTAAAAAGGTTAAACCTTAGTGATGAGGATTACTGGCAGTGGGAGGAAATGGCCCGGCTGATTTATCTTCCCCAGCCTGATCCGGAGAATGGAGTGATTGAACAGTTCAGAGGCTACTACGACCTGGAAGATGTACTTCCCTTTCGGTTAGAAGAAAGGCTGATTGATAAAAGCGAGTACTGGGGTTGGCCCAACGGAGTGGCTGTGCATACCCGGGTTACCAAACAGGCCGACGTATTGCAGCTGCTATGCCTGCAGGATATATTCCCACCGGATATTGTTAAATGCAATTATGATTTTTATGAGCCCTACTGCCAGCACGGTTCATCTTTAAGCCCTGCTGTTCATGCTACTGTAGCTGCAAAGGCGGGTTATATTGAACAAGCCTACAAATACTTCATGCACTCCTGTATGATCGATCTGGCGGAAACTAATAAAGCGTTTAGCGGGGGTATTTTTATCGGAGGAATCCATACCGCCTCCTGCGGAGCTGCCTGGCAGGTTATCGCCTTTGGCTTTGCCGGTATTAAAGCCTCAGAGGAAGGTATAAGTTTTAACCCGGTTTTGCCCGAACCATGGCATGAAGTGCGTTTCAAAGTGTTTTACAGGGCACAAGAACTATATTTAACTATTAGTAAAGCTTCTTTTTCGATCAGCGCGCCTTCGGAAAACAGCGCGCCTGTGCAGATTAATGCTTATGGTAATACTGCAGTGCTGCAGCCTGGTGAAATGCTTTTATTTAAAGAACCGCTTTCTTAAGCCTTTAAAAAGGCTTCTCAAGCTAACTGTCTGCTATCTTACTTTCAAGCCAGTTTTGTAGATAATCGAAAACTTGATCTTTTTCAGGTTCATTATGCAGTTCATGATAAAGCCCTTCCCACAGTTTTAGTGTGCAGTCATTCGTAAGCAGGGCGGCTATTTTTTTAGTTCCTGAGGCGAAATTAATCCGGTCCTCTGTTCCGTGCATCAGCAGCAGAGGGGCTTTTATCTCAGAGGCATGCTCAAAGATATAGCTGATTGCTTGAAGGCATGCTTTTCCAAAACGGGCGCTTATCCGGTCATGTATCAGCGGATCATGGCGATAAGCGGCAATAACAGCTGGATCACGTGATAAGCCCTCCACCTCCAATCTGCTGGAAATGCTCATGTGAGGAATAATCCTGCCCAATACTTTTGCCATTAGAATCTGCACCTTTCTAAGATCGAATACTGAATGCAGAAAAGGACTGGTTATTATTGCCCCGGAAATCTGCGGGCGGCGCTGAATCAGGTAAAACAAGGTTAGCATTCCCCCCATGCTTTGCCCGTAAAGAAATACAGGCCGTTCTGAAAAATCATTTTGAGCCTGCTCCAGCATTAAGTCCAGGTCATCGGCAAAGTGATCAAAAGAAAGGACATCGCCGCGCGCCCCGGCTGATTGACCGTGGCCGCGCAAATCAATAGCGAAAACGGCATAGCCTGCTGCAATCAAACGGTCGGCCCAGTCCTGGTAACGCCCGCTGTGCTCGCCCAGGCCATGCACTAAGCAGATCACTGCATTGACCTCTTTTTCCGGCTTCCATTTTCTGGCGAAAAGATGATATCCGTCAATCGACTGCCACTGCATTATTTTTTCTTGCATATTTCCCCCTCCCTGAAAGAATGATTTTATAAACAGTCCTTTACTTTAGCGCAACCTGAGCGTTCTTTATATAAATCAGCGGAATTGTTCGGCCAGAATTGTTTTATAGAACACAGTTTCCTTGAACAGTTTAATTAATGCAAAGCCCATCTCTATAAAATATCCAACAGTAAGAGCAAAAGTAACCGTTCCGAGGCCCAGGGGGCCGCCAAGTAGATAACCGGTTGAAGCAGCACTCACTTCCATAATGGTCCTTACCGTTCCCAGCCGGTATGGAATTATTTTTTTTAAGGCCAGCATCAGGCTGTCCCGGGGGCCGGCCCCGAGGCTGGCGCTGATATAAATAGAGCAACCGAAACCAAAAATAGCAACGCCGGTAATAAATAAGCTTATTTTTTGCCATAACGGATCCGGTGAAGGGATATAGTTTAAACCAATAACCAGATCAACAAAAAGCCCCAGAAAAATCATGTTAAGGATAGTACCAATAGAAGGCTTGACTTTCATGAAATAACTAAACCCTACCAGCAGTAATCCTACAATCTGAATAATGCGGCCAATGGATAGTCCGGTTTGTATGGAAAGGCCAATATGTAAAACATCCCATGGATTTACGCCCAGGCCGGCTTGAATGGTGGAAACAATACCGTTAGCTACAATAAACAGGCCTCCGAAAAAAACTGCCAGGCGTAAGATTAACTTATAAGTGTTATGTTTTCCCATATTAGACGGGCCTCCGTTGCGTTTGACACTGTTATAATTGTCTAGATCTTATTACGATTTATGGTTGCGTTTCCCCTTTTTTTGTTTTCGGCGGGGTTTAATTAAACACTTTTTGGCAAACCCGATCAAATCAGTACGCTTTGTTTTTTGCAAAGCCTTATAAACCAGATCATAATTCTTTGGGTTTTTGTATTGAATCAAAGCCCTCTGCATCGCTTTTTCATGCGGTGATTCTGGGACATAGATTTTATTCATAGTATCTGGATCTAAGCCCGTATAAAACATACAGGTCGATAAAGTCCCCGGTGTTGGATAAAAATCCTGCACCTGCTTGGGCACATGTTCATACTTGTTTATAAAGCAAGCCAGTTCCACTGCTGCTTCCAGATCGGATCCGGGATGGCTGGACATGAAATAAGGCACCAGGTACTGTTCTAAGCCTGCTTCCTGGTTGATTAATTTATACTTCTTCTTGAACCTGAGATAAACCTTTTTATCCGGTTTTTTCATCATTTTAAGAACTTTTGGTGAAACATGCTCGGGAGCTATTTTCAACTGGCCGCTGATGTGGTAACGGCATAGTTCTTTAATAAAGGTAGAGTCCGGATCTTGAAGCAAGTAGTCATGACGGATCCCGGAGCGGATAAAAACTTTTTTTACTCCTTCCAGGTTTCTCAGCCGGCGAAGTAGTTCCAGGTATTCGTTGTGGTTTGCATTTAAATTGGAACAGGCTTCAGGATAAAGGCATAGTTTATCCAGGCATGGCCCTTCTTTTTCCTGTTTCAAGCATGCTTTCTGTCTGAAATTGGCAGTTGGCCCTCCCACGTCATGAATGTAACCCTTAAAAGCGGGGTCTTTAACCATTAGCCTGGCTTCTTCGATGATTGCTGTTGTACTTCTGGATTGGACAGACCTGCCCTGGTGGTAATGAAGGGCGCAAAAGCTGCAGCCTCCGAAACAACCGCGGCTGCTCACAAGGCTAAACTTAACTTCAGCAATAGCCGGTACTCCTCCTGCTTTTTCATAAACTGGATGGTAGGTTCTTTCGAAAGGCAGTCGGTAAATCATATCCATTTCTTCAGTGGAAAGAGGATCAGCCGGGGGATTTTGGATTATGTAAGTATGATCATAAGGCTCAGCTAAAATACTGGCGCTTTGGGCTTCTGTGTGCCGCTGTTGAAGGGCAAAACTCCTGGCGAACTGCTCCGGTGATGCTTTAAGCTCTTTAAAGGGTGGCAGATAAATAGTATCGTTTGGACTTTCAATTTGTTTTGCAGCATAAACTGTTCCCCGGACATAAGTAAGATCATTTATGGAAAGGCCGCTTTGCAGAGCTTCTGCCACCTCGAGCACCGCTTTTTCTCCCATTCCGTAAATTAACAGATCTGCTCCAGACTCAATGAGAATGGAAGGATGCAGGCAGTTGTTCCAGTAATCATAATGGGCCATTCTGCGCAGGCTGGCTTCAATGCCGCCCAGGATTACAGGAACATCAGGAAAAGTTTCTTTAACTTTGCGGGCATAAACTGCTGTCGCCCGGTCGGGGCGGCAGCCTGGTCTGCCACCGGGGGAATAAGCATCTATTTTCCTTTTCTTTTTGGCTACGCTGTAGTGGTTGACCATAGAATCAATATTACCGGCGGTAATCAGGTATCCCAGTTCGGGCTTGCCCAGCCTGCTAAATTCCCTGGGGTTTTTCCAATCAGGTTGGGCGATAATTCCTATCCTGAAGCCTTTTGCTTCCAGATAGCGGCTGATGATAGCAGCGCCAAAAGAAGGGTGATCAACGTAAGCGTCGCCGCTGATTAATATAAAATCCAGGCGGTCCCAATCTCTGGACTTAAGCTCTTCTTTGGTCATCGGTAAAAAACCCTGGGTCATTAAATCCTCCGGCTTGTTTTGCTAAAGCTGAGCTTGCTATTAACAGGCTTTGCTCTTTTTTGAGCATACCTTATTTAGCCTGCTTCCACAACAATATATTCAACTTGAATGCCCGGGTGATATGGAATAGCTTTTTATAGCAGGTAAAAAGCATTTTTTTGGCGAAACTATAAAAAGCCAGCTCAAAAATTAGGTAATAGCGGACAAAGGATTGGTTAATATGATGCCATTACAGTATGAAGGTGATGTTTACCGGCCGCCCAGCGAGGCGAGCAGTTTGATCTTGCAGGTTACAATAGGCTGCTCTCATAATCAGTGTACTTTTTGCGGGATGTATAAAAAGAAAAAGTTTCGCATTCGTAACCTGGAAGAACTCAAACAAGATATTGAAAAATCTTCAAGGTTTATACCTCATGCCGGGCGGGTTTTTTTAGCTGATGGCAATGCCCTGACTATCCCTTCCGATCAGTTGCTGTCAATCTTAGAATACCTGAACCGGGCTTTTCCTAAACTGGAAAGGGTTTCTCTATACGGGAACCCTCAGGATTTGCTGGAAAAAAGCGTTAAAGAGCTTGTGGAACTGAAAAATAACAAGCTGGGCATTGTCTATTTGGGCCTGGAAACCGGTAGCGCATCGGTCCTGAAAGATATAAAGAAAGGGGTGACCCCGGAAGATATAATATTAGGCGCAGAGAAGGCTAAGGAAGCCGGCCTGCCTCTATCCATTACCATACTTAACGGTTTGGGCGGCCTGGAAGCAACAGAAGAGCATGCCCGGGAGACGGCGCAGGTTTTGAATATAATCGATCCGGAATATCTGGGCCTGCTGAGCCTGATGCCTGTTCCAGGCACTGTTATCCACCGCTGGTTTGAGCAAGGGCGTCTTAAAGCGCTTAATCCATGGCAGCTTCTGGAAGAAATCAAGATGATGGTCGAAGACCTGGAGTTAACACACTGTATTTTTCGGGCCAACCACGCCTCGAATTATCTGCCCATGAAAGCGGTTCTTTCCCGTGACCGGGAAGCCCTGTTGTCTGAGCTAAAGCGGGTTCTGGCCAGGGGAAAGCCTGGTTCGTTAAAAAGTGATTTATTTCGCGGATTGTAGTAACTATTGATCCGGCCGGATAATAGTTTGAAGGATTTCTAAACAGTGAAAATCCCTTACTAACTAATTAGCTTTGATTAAAAGAACTCAATTCAGAGTTTGATCAGTTAAGATTAAGCTTTCGGGAGGTAATTTAGATGAAAAAAACCAATGCTGTCAGGATCCTGGAGCGCCTCGCGATTGATTACCAGCTGTTAGAATTCGATGTAGACGAAAATGATTTAAGCGCCCAGGATGCGGCTAAGAAGTTGGGGCTGCCTCCTGATCAAATCTTTAAAACCCTGGTAGCCCGCGGTGATAAAAGTGGCGTAATAATAACCTGTATCCCCGGAAGCAGTGAGTTGGATTTGAAAGCTCTCGCCAAAAACAGCGGTAATAAGAAGATCGAACTGGTTCCTTTAAAAGAGATCCATCAACTAACCGGATATATCAGGGGGGCTGTTTCTCCGCTGGGGATGAAAAGCAATTATCCTTTATATCTTGATCAAAGCGCGTTTAACCATCTGTCTATTATCGTTAGCGCCGGAACCCGTGGGCTTCAAATTGGCCTTTCGCCATCTGACTTGGCAGAGGTTCTGGAAGCTAAAACCGCAACTTTGACCAGGTAAAAGCATGGATTATGTTTATTGCAGGCTGGGTATTATATAATGCTGTTTCCTTAATCCGCTGTAAGCCGGTCCGGCAAAAATGGCACTGCAGTATTGTCTTTCTGGATTTTCCAATAGCAGCTTTTAAAATAAGTATTAATAAACGCTTAATTAGATTGTTACCCGTTCAGAGAAAGCTATGCTTAAGTTATCAATTATGGTTTTTACCGGTAAAATATCTTTAATTTTAAAAACATTTTTTCCTGAAAATACAATACCCTGATCAATGTTTCCGAGACGGCTGTTTTCAAGCGCTTCCAGGATGCAATATTCATGTGAACAGGCTTTCAGGCACCCTTCACATGAGGGTTCAGATATTTCCCCCCGCTTTAAAGCTTCAGAAAAGCTGTTTTTAATAGCCCGTCCTGGCAAGCCCACAGGGCTTTTGATTAGAACTACATCTTCCTCAGAGGCATTTAAGTAAAGGTTTTTAAAAGATTCGGCTACAGAGCATTCCTTACTCAAAACGAAACGGGTGGCCATCTGAATGCCGTCTGCTCCCAGCTGCAACATTTTTTCAATATCGCTGCTGTCGGTAATGCCTCCGGCGGCAATGACGGGAATGTTTACTTTACCTTTTATTTCGGGCAATATTTCTGCGGTAGGCCGATCAGTGCCAAGGTGGCCTCCGGCCTCTGAGCCTTCTGCTATAACTGCTGAAGCGCCGTATTTTTCTGCTATCCTGGCTAAACGTCCGGAAGACACAATGGTATAAATGGGTGTATTTGCTTCTTTGCCCCAGGTGAATATGTCCCTGGAAAAACCGGCTCCTGAAATAACCAGGTCTACCTTTTCCTGCAGCGCGGTTTTTACAAGCTCAGCAAAATTACTGACGGCAAACATTACATTGACCCCGATTACACCGTTTAAAGCAATTCTTCTGGCGGACCTAATTTCTCTTCGCAACTCTTCAATACTCATCCCGGTTGCGGCGATTACACCAACTCCTCCGTTAGAGGCTACCGCTCCGGCCAGTGGAGCGGTGGATACACGTACGGCCATGCCGCCCTGGATAAGGGGATATTTTAACCTGATGTTATTAAGAATATTCATTGCTGTTACCTTCCTTTTGATTAACGGTTTCGGCTTATGAAGGCTGAAAAAGGGCATTCCCTAATTAGATAAGGAATGCCCAAAACCATTAACTGTCTGCTTATGTTACTGAGGTACAACGTTAGCAGCCTGTTTTCCGCGCTCGCCTTCAACAACTTCAAATTCAACAGACTGGCCTTCTTCAAGGGTTTTAAAACCTTCGGCCTGGATGGCAGAAAAATGGACAAACACATCTCCGCCTTCTTCTGTTTCAATGAAACCGTACCCTTTGTCAGGGTTAAACCATTTTACTTTACCTTGCATGTACTTAATTCTCCTTCATTTTAGAAATGGCATAAAAAGAGGAGTCCAACCAAACCACTTTTCCTTTCCCAGGCAAAGGTTAAAACAGTTTGTGTAATGCTCATCTTTTCAACGCTGTTAAAAACTATATCATGACTTTATCAATAAATCAAGCAAAAAAAAACATTTAAGAACCATCAATTCAATTCCAGCGCCCCGTAAAGGCGGGCTTTGATGCGTTCCAGGTCCCGTAGAAATCTGTACTCGCTGATCGTTTAGGCTGGAACTGCATCAGCTTAGCTACAGCATTTTTACTGAATCGTGACGGCATAGGCTATATAGTCATAAAAAATCTTAAAAATAAGCAGGCTAAATGGCTGTTACTAAAGATACCGTGAATATCAGATTTAGAAAGGTAATGATTTTAAAAAAGCGAATATTAAAGGTGTAAGGATACAAAGTTGGCAATCTTTTATTTGCGGGAGCGAGGATAGTGAGTCGCGAGATGCCAGCATGCTCTGATGTTTGCCGGCTGAAAAAGGTTTTGCTGCGCCGGCATGGTATCGATGTGATTGAAATTGACAGTTCTGAACTTGTGCGTGGCCGTGGTGGTCCTCGCTGCATGAGTATGTCACTGGATAGGGAAACACCATCTTATAATATGGGGGTAAAAAAATGGAACGAGAATTATCTTTGGAATTTGTCCGGGTAACAGAGGCGGCGGCCCTTGCTTCAGGGAGGCTTATGGGCCGGGGAGACAAAGAAGCAGCCGACCAGGCTGCTGTGGATGCTATGCGTTCTGTTTTCGATACTGTTAATATTAGTGGTACTGTAGTGATTGGGGAAGGTGAAATGGATGAAGCACCCATGCTTTATATTGGAGAGCAGGTGGGAAGCGGATCAGATCCCTGTGTTGATATTGCGGTAGACCCTCTTGAGGGCACTAACCTGGTGGCAAAAGGGCTGCCTAACGCTCTTTCGGTGGTAGCAATCGCTAACCGAGGTTGTTTTTTGCATGCCCCTGATATTTATATGGATAAAATTGCTGTTGGTCCTAAAGGCCGAGGGTGTATAGATCTTGACGCTCCGGTTGCCGAAAATCTGGCCAGGGTAGCAGAAGCTCTAAAAAAAGATCTGGAAGATATGACTGCTATAGTTTTGGACCGTGAAAGGCATCAGCATATTATTGATGAAACCAGGAAAGCGGGGGCGCGGGTTAAATTGATCAGCGATGGTGATGTTTCAGCGGCCATTGCTGCAGCGATAGAAGATACCGGTGTAGATATTCTTTTTGGCATCGGGGGTGCCCCGGAAGGCGTTATTGCCGCTGCGGCCATAAAAATACTGGGGGGTGAAATGCAGGCCCGCCTGGCCCCTGAAGACGATGGAGATTTGGAACGAATCCGCGAAATGGGCCTTGAAGATCCGCATAAATTGCTGTTGCTTGAAGATCTGGTCAGTGGCGAGGACATCTTTTTTGCCGCTACCGGGATAACGGACGGTGATATGCTGAGTGGAGTCCGCTACCGGGGCAGAACCGCAGAAACACACTCTCTGGTAATGCGTGGCATAACCGGAACCATCCGTAATATTTATGCCACCCACACTCTTGCTAAAAAGCCGCGTTTTAAACCAGAATTTTTTTAAAAACTGCTGTTCGCAATCTAAAGCAGTGGTTTTATGGAGATTAAATAACAGTGATTTCCAGCAGCTTGCATTTTTAACAGCTGTTTGAGCTGTATACACGTTTTAAACTCGGGGCTTCGGTGTAGCAGTAGTGGATCCAGATATATATGTGGTTAAACAGGGCCAGGAGCAATGAGGCAGGGGAAGCGAGCACCAGGCCGGGGATGTAGAAGCTCAGAGGACCAAAAATATAAACAGCACCGGGAACTACTGCAGAAATGTTTTTTTGGATTCCGCAATGATTAGGATCTTTCGATTCAAAAAAAACAGCGCCAGCCAGATCTTTATAGCTGGAGGATTTGGTTACGGAATAAGTTAGCCATGTAAAAACGATGCCCAGGATGATGCTGCCCACCCATCTAAAAGAATCGGGAATGAAAATTACTTCCCGGTTAGCGGCAGCTACTAAAATAATAGCTCCTGTGCGGGCTGCTAGCATCAAGGTATAATCGATGAGATAAGCAATAAAACCAAGACGAGGCAAATTGGTTGTTAACCACCGGGTTTCCAATTGAATCCGCCAGATTAGCATTATGTATATTTGATGTAGGATGGCTGTAAATACCCCTATCCATAACCATGTGCCTGTGCTCAAACCCCAGAATACACCTGTAAAAGATAGGGGATACAGAACCATAATTGCATTTACTGATACAACCAGTAAGGCAAGCAGGGCAAAATGCCAGTCTTGCTTTTCAAAAATATTTTTCAGCATGTTTAACCCGGCCTCTTTTTGTAAGGCATGTTAGATAAGCAGTGCCTCTAGCTTGATGCTTATAATCTTGATTTATAAGCTTTCTACTTCACGATCAGAACATTGGTATTGGCAAGCTGTAAAACTGCAGCGCTCACACTACCCATGAACAGCTTTTTCATTCCGCCCATACCTCTTCGACCGATAATGATCAAATCATAATCGCCTTCATCTGCGACTTTGCTGATTACTTCAGCGGGGTGGCCCGCCTTATAAACGGTATTAACCGGTATATCATGCTTTTCAAATTCTTTTATTGCTGTGGTAAAGTATTTTTTTCGTTCTTCCTGGATTCTTTTGTCAATATCTTTTAATTTTTTTTCTTCTTCAGCAGTAAACAGATATTTACCATGCCAGTAATCGGGCACGATTGAAGAGCTTTCATGAACGTGAATTATGGTTATTTCATTGATCGCGCAGGTTCCGACCATATTAGAAGCAAACTGGATATTTTTTTTGCTATAATCGGAGCCGTCGGTACAAACTAAAATTTTCATCTGCATCTCTCCCTTCACTGTTATTAATTCGATAAAATTAAAGCTTTACCTTCCGCCTAATGCAACTTACAAGCTATCATTACCGGCTGCGAATTTGCTTAAAGAGGGATTAAAATAGTTAAAGCAGAATATATAATAAAAGTGATGGCTATATTAACCGGAAGAAATATGCTAGAAGCGATAATCAATTTTTAAAGCCATGCTGATTATTAAATAATCAATCAAAGCACCATCAGGTTATATCGGGAGGATAGAACATGAATTCATCTTTGACCATTGAAACGATTACGGAAGCTGCAGCCAGAATTAAACCTTATATTCACCGTACTCCAGTATTTAGCTCGGTTATGATTAACCAGCTTTGTGGGGCGGAGCTTTTTCTTAAAAGCGAAAACTTGCAAAAGGTGGGCGCATTTAAGGCCCGGGGCGCTGTAAACGCGGTTTTTAGTTTGAATGATGCTGATTTTTCAGCCAACAAAGGATCCGATCGATATGTTACTACCCATTCATCGGGCAACCATGCTGCTGCCCTGGCTTACGCTGCCCGCTGCCGGGGAATTAAAGCTCTGGTGGTTATGCCGGAAAATGCTCCGCCGGTGAAGAAAGCTGCTGTTGCCGGTTACGGCGCTCAAATTACCTATGTTGAATCAACCCAAGAAGCCCGGGAGATGGGCCTGGCAGAAATAGTAGATCAAACCGGGGCTGTATTCATCCACCCATATAACGATCAACGAGTAATTGCCGGCCAGGCTACTGCTGCAATGGAATTGATAGATCAGGTTCCCGGTCTCGATGCAGTCATTGCACCGGTGGGCGGAGGAGGTTTACTGAGCGGTACTGCTTTGAGCGCTTCTGCTCTTCAACCTGCTGCTCAGATTTTTGGAGCGGAGCCAGAAGGAGCCAACGATGCTTTTCGATCCCTTCAGGCGGGGCGTATTATTCCCATGACTGATCCTCAGACTATTGCCGATGGTTTGCGAACTTCGCTCGGTGAGCTTACTTTTCCAATCATTCAAAAACATGTCCAGGAAATTATTACTGTGGATGAAGAGGCAATTATTCATGCCATGCGGTTGATCTGGGAAAGAATGAAATTAATTGTCGAGCCTTCATCAGCTGTAGCTTTGGCTGCTGTTATCAGCAAACGGGATCAGTTAAAGGGCCAAAAAATAGGGTTGATTATTTCTGGTGGCAATGCCGACCTTGATCATTTGCCCTGGTTTGAAGGCTAGACAGAAGTTACCACTCTATTTTTAGTTTATTGCTGCCTTAAATCATACTGGAATATTATTTAGAAGCAGGCCCGGGTCCCGTTTTTTAAAAATGAGAGTTTGTGCCTGTTAGAGTTAAGCTGGATCCTGTATAATCTAATCTAGGCAAGACTGCTCAGATTTTTAAACTAAGCTGGCAATGTTGAAAGTAAGCTCAGGAAATTTAGACAACAGCCCGGTAGAAGCTGAGTAGCTTCATTTATGCTTAATAAAATTAAAGGGTGATTAATATTGCTGTCCGAAAAATATGTTACACCAGGTATGAACACAATGGATTCAATCCAAAATCGCATTTCAGTCCGGCGGTACAGTGACAGTGCGATTGACGATTATAGCAGGCAAGAAATGGAACGCTGCCTGCAAAGTGCCGGTGAAGGGCCTTTTGGTTCAAATCCTCGTTTTAAAATGCTTAATATAAAACCGCTCAGCCGGGATGAACAGAATAAACTTGGATCTTATGGTTTCATCAGGGGAGCGCACCTCTATATTCTTGGCGCGGTGAAAGATCAGGAAGGAGCCCTTATAGATCTTGGTTTTTGTATGGAAAAAATTATATTAAAAGCTACCAGGCTGGGCTTAGAAACATGCTGGCTCGGGGGAACTTTTAAACGGACGGCTTTTGCTTCGAAAATGGACCTTGCTGACGAGGAGCTCCTGCCGGCTATTACTCCAGTAGGTTACGCGGCTAAAGAGATCCCCGCGGAAAAAAGAAAAGCCCGGTTCAAGCCCGGTTCAAAAAAACGCCGGCCCTGGACGAAGCTGTTTTTTGAAGCTGATGGGAAAACCCCGCTGACTGAAAAAGCAGCCGGGCCATTTAGCGGTCCTCTGGAAGCAGTGCGGATGGCTCCATCAACATCAAACCGCCAGCCCTGGAGGATAATAAAGGAGTCGGAAGGCTGCTTTCATCTATATTTGAAAGAGCACAAAATCATTAATCGGTTTTTAAGCAAAATTCAATTGCAGAACATTGACATGGGTATTGCCATGTGCCATTTCGACCTTGTAGCCCGGGAACGGGGCTTGCCCGGCCAATGGCTAAAAAGCTTTGCGGGCCCTGAATTATCGGGTCTGCAGTATATTGCTACCTGGAAAAAATAAAAAGCCGGACGGTGTCATTGACTTTAGTGGCAGAAAATTGATATAATTAGTTATTCTCGGTTTGCTTTTTCATAAATGAGCCTGCCTTGAGGAGGAGCCATAATGAGTAAATTATCCCTGGATAATGTAGTTGGCAAGGTAGATGAACTGCCTTCCTTACCTCAGGTTGTGATTAGAGTAATGGAATTGACAGAAGATCCCGATTCAACTGCATTTGACATTAATGAAGTGCTTAGCCAGGACCAGAACATGACTGCACAGGTCCTCCGCATGGCAAATTCAATTTATTATGGTTATTCTCGCAGGATAGCAACGGTGACAGATGCCATAATCCACATAGGTTTCAATGCAGTGCGCAGTATTGTTCTTGCCGCATCAGTAAGTAAAATCCTGAAAAGGGAATTAGAAGGTTATTCTATGGGCCAGGGCGAGTTGTGGGTACATTCACAGTGTGCTGCAGTTTTTGCCCGACTTTTAGCTAAAAAAGTTAAGTTTCGTTCGGTGGAACTGGCCTATACCGCTACACTGCTACACGATATTGGCAAGCTGATCTTAAACAGTTATATGAATGAGGCTTACCAGGAGGTTATAGATACTGTAAATAGAGATAGAATATCTTTTGATCAAGCTGAAGCTGCCATTCTTGGCTTTAATCATGCTGAAGTAGGAGGAAAGGTAGCTGAAAAATGGAATCTGCCGGGAGATTTGGTTGAGGCTATTGCTTTGCACCATAATCCCACCATGGCGAAAAATAATCCCACCTTAACCTCCCTGGTTCATGTTTCAGATGCTGTTATCCTGCAGATGGGTATGGGGCTTGGATTAGATGGCTTGCAATATCCCTTGTCTGATGATGCCCTTCAGCTAATAGGAGTAGAAAACAGCGATCTGGAAAGCCTGATGGCCGAAATAGTTGACTTGTTTATTGATAAAGACGTTTTTAACTAACCCTCAGTATCTTAAAATATACAAAACATAGATTGTAAAGGCAAAGCCAGCGAAAGATGGTGACGCAAAGCTAAAGGGGCTAAGGCACAGGATTACATGCTAAAGTCAGCCAGCTGCCAATTCATGATGTTGATATATTAATCCTTATCTTATTAAGCCTTTCAAGCGTGTCAATGCCTTCAATCCGTCCTCATATTAAAACTGTGGCTTTACATTTTACTTGTTTTTAAAGATGATCTTTTTTGCTTTAACAATGTTTAGAGATAGAGTGTATACATGGAGGCAGGCGCTTTATGTCTTTAAAAGTGCGATTGGCTTTATACTCCAGCCTGTTGCTGGTGGTTATCTTTGCCGTATATTCTGCCCATCATTTCCGGCAGGATATGCTGGCCGTGGAAAGAGCGGAACATGATAATATTGAGCTGCGACTTTCAGGTATCCAGTCAGAAATAGATGAACGCTTTCATGTGGCCTGGATTGGAGTTAAGCTCATTGCCGGCGATGAAAGGATCCAGGAAGCCTTTGCTATTAGAGATAGGGAAAGATTGAAGTTAATGCTTTTACCACAATATGCAATCATCCAGGATCAAATTGCCCAGTTTCATTTTCATCTTCCCGATTCCACTTCTTTTTTAAGGCTGCATGAACCGGAAATGCATGGAGACAGTTTGATCAGCTCTCGTCCTGGCATCAGGCAGGCAAATGAATCCAAAACAGTAATTCGCAGTTTTGAAGAAGGAGCAGGAGGATTAGGTTCCCGGGTAATCATGCCCGTATCATATCAGGGAGAGCATGTGGGAACGGTTGAAATGGGAGCCAAACTCGATCAGGAATTCTTAATGGAGCTTAAAAATAACTATGGATCCGAGTTCTTTATCTATAGCATGGAGAACAGTGACCATTTCCTGGCCTCTACTCTTGATCACGATCCATTCACCGTGGAAGAAGAAGATCTGGGGCAGTTTATAGAAGGTGATTATTTATTCACTATTACAGATGACGGACACAGCGCTATATCTATCCTTCCTCTTTTTGATTATCAGGGTGAAATGACCGCTTATCTAAAAATGGCTTCTGACCGCAGTGAAATACTCTCTGCTATGAGCAACAGGCAAATCACCACAGCTCTCAATTATACTGCCGGTGTCATTATGGCTGCATTCTTGGTTATGTTTACTCTAGAAAAATCTATCCTAAAGCCCCTTGGTGATTTTAGCCAGTATCTCCGCCGGATAGCTTCCCTGGATTTTTCGAAGCGGCTGCCCGTGACCAGGAACGATGAACTGGGTGAAATGGCAAAAAACCTGAATTATACTGCGGAAATGGTGAAAAAATCTTTCAGGGGCCTGGAAACCGCCCACAAGCAAACCCTGATTATTCTTGACAACATATCCGCTGTTGTATATGTAGTCGATTTAGTGACCCATGAAATACTGTTTATCAACAAATATGGGCGCGACATTTATGGAGATGTGGTTGGAAAAAAATGCTGGCAGGCCCTGCAAAAGGATCAAAACGGACCCTGTGAATTCTGCCAAACAAAAGATATGCCTACCACTGCCTTACCAGATTCAGGTGTATTATCCTGGGAGGTTAAAAGTACCTTCGATCATAAATACTACAATTATCGCTGTACTAAGATCCTTTGGATAGACGGGCGGTGGGCTAAATTATCGATTGGCACTGATCAAACAGAAAAAATAGTGGCTGAAGAAATGGCCAGGCAGGGTTTTGAATGGTACCGGGCTATTGCTGAAGATATCCCTGCCCTGGTTAACCGTTTTAACATCGCTTTTGAGCTGACTTTTGTCAATGATGCTTATAGCCGGTTTATAGGGCTGGAGCGAGAAGAAATAGTTGGTAATAACCTATTTCAGTTTATTCTCCCTCAGCTGCATAAAGAGGTGCATGATATATTAAAAAACTTGACACCTAACAACCAGGTTGCAACCTATGTCAGCCCTAAAGAGGCTTTTGATGGAAGCATCAGGTGGATTAAATGGTCTACCCGGGCTATTTTTGATCTAAATGGCAAATTAATTGAATATATTGGAGTAGGAGAAGATATAACAGAGCAAAAAGAATATGAAAACAGGTTAAAGAAACTCAGCCTTTATGACGGGCTGACCGGTGTTTATAACAAGATGTATTATGACAGTGAAATTAAAAGATTGGAGGAGGGACGTGAATACCCTATCTCCATCATTGTTGCTGATCTTGATCATTTAAAAAAAGTTAACGATAACTATGGCCATAACGTTGGCGATCAGCTTCTAAAGCGCACAGCTCAAATTATGAGCAATGCAGTTCGCATGGGCGATGTTGTAGCCAGAATTGGCGGTGATGAATTTGCAATTATCATGAAGCAAGCCGACCGGGCAGCCGGCGAGAAAGTTATGAGCCGACTTGAAAAAGGTCTAAAAGATAATAACCTTGATCAAACCCGTCTTGACCTCAGTCTCTCTATTGGACTAAGTATTTCTAAAGGGCCGCAAAAAACTCTTGAGGAAACTTTTATTGAAGCAGATCGTAATATGTATCTTCAAAAAGCAGAAAAAAGTTGGCCTGGAAAAGATTTGTATTGAAACTGCCCGGCATATATTTAATGACAATTCCTCATAAAATTTAATAGCTGCAAAGCCTAAAAGATCAGCGAGCGCAGTTTTCTTCAGTAGGCAACCGCAACTAAATATAGCTGAGCAGATACAAAATTTATATGGTCTTACCTGTTAGATAGGTTCTCTGCACAACATGAGAAGCTTTATCTATCTTCCTGCCATTTCTAATTTATCTTAACTTCCTTCCTGCTCAGTTTTTGCCTTATAATCATTGCATTACAGGCGCTTTCATTTTACAAGAGGAGTCTGCAGTTGATGCGGTGAATTAAACTTTAAAGACACCGTGTTAGGAGGATAATAATGGATGATCGAAACAGTGGTTTATTAAAAGCTATGCAGAACTGTATTGATGTTGCCCGGGGTGACAAAGCGGCCGAATTGCTTCTCAAAGGAGGCCGGGTAATCAATGTTTTTAATGGTACAGTAAATGAAGCCAATGTTGCAATTGCCGGTAGAACCATTGCCGGTTTTGGTAATAACTATATAACTGGTGAAAAAATAATCGAGCTGGACGGAGCTTTCATCGCTCCCGGCCTGATCGATGCTCATCTTCATATCGAAAGCACCCTTCTTTTACCTCCTGAACTGGGGCAGATCATTGTGGGGCACGGTACTACTACCGTTATTCACGATCCCCACGAGATTGCCAATGTCATGGGCCCGGACGGGGTGACCATGATGATCGAACTTTCAAAGCAGGCTCCATGCGACTTTTTTGCCACCGTGCCTTCTTCTGTTCCTTCTACAGACCTGGAAACTGCTGGTGGTGAACTTCGATCCGAGGATGTGGCAGAATTGCTTAAACATCCTTTAACGATAGGACTGGGAGAAATGATGAACTATCCCGGGGTGATCAGCGGGGATAAAGAAGCTCTTGCTAAAATTATTGCTGCGCGCGAAAGTGGAAAAATTATAGACGGCCATGCCCCGGCTTTGGGAGGAAAAGCGCTGCAGGCTTACCTTTCTGCCGGTATTACCACCGATCATGAATGTATTTCAGCTGATGAGGCTCTTGAAAAATTGGCTGCCGGAATGAAAATTATTATTCGGCACGGCTCAGCTACCTCCAGCCTGGAAGAGCTGGTTCCCCAGGTTAACCAGGTTAATGTTAATTCTTTCTTGCTGGGCAGTGATGATCGAGAAGCGGGTGAGCTGCTCGAAAAAGGCCATTTAAACGAAGCTATAAAGCAGGCAGTGGCTCTGGGGGCCGATCCCGGGCTGATGTTAAAGATTGCTTCCTTAAATGCGGCTCGTCATTACAGGCTTTTTGATAGGGGAGCAGTGGCTCCGGGATACCGGGCTGATTTGGCCGTTTTCGAAGATCTGAAAAACTTCCGAACCCTAATGGTTATTAAAGATGGCCGGGAGGTAGGCCGTGACGGGCGGGCAACAGCTCCGGCACCTTCTATCCAGTTACCTTCTTTTGCCCGCGGAAGTGTCAGGCTTCCCAGGACGCTTACGAAAAAAGATTTTTCCATGCACACTCCTCCCGGTAAAGTGCCCGTAATCGGAGTAATACCGGGTCAGTTGATTACTGAAAAATTGTTTCTGGAAGTAAAGAGAAGTAATGATGGGGCTATCGTGTTAGATCCAGGCTCCGGGATCAACAAGATTGCCGTTATCGAAAGGCATGGAAAAAACGGCAATCTTGCCGTAGGTTTGATCCGCGGGATTAATATGCAAAAAGGGGCCCTTGCCTCCAGTGTTGCCCATGATTCGCATAACCTGATCGTGGTTGGAGCTTCCGAAGAAGCGATGGCCCGGGCGGCCAATGAGTTAGCTGCTGCCGGGGGTGGATTTGTGGTGGTTGGAGAAGATGATGCGGTTAAAGCCTTACTGCCTTTACCGGCTGGCGGCTTGATGTCAGATCAACCTGCTAAACTGGTAGCTGAAAAAATGGCCCTGGTATTACAAGCGGCGCAGGAGCTGGGCACAGAGCTGCCCCAACCTTTTTTAACTCTCTCTTTCATGGCCCTGCCGGTTATCCCTTCTTTAAAAATAACCGATCGGGGCCTGGTAGATGTGGAAAATTTTGCTTTTCTTTAATCATAATTGTGCGGATTCTTTTCATTAATACGTCAGCCCAGAAATGAAAACTCAGGTATTCAATTCAAAAGCCTGGCATTTGCTGGGCAAGTTCCTTTAATCTCTAATCAGGCATGAAGCTGATCTAAAACTTCATTGAACCCTTCGATTTTACGATCAACAGGGCCTAAATCTGGATGGGCAAATGTTACCAGGCAGGGCGTTTTCCACTGAGCTGTCTCCCTTATTAGACTGAGGGAGCGCCCGGTAAGATGAAAAGCCGGCAGCATAAATCATCTCTTCAGGGGTACAGGTGCAAAACCAATCCACCATTTTCTTGTGATTATGTTCCAATTCACTCATTATTCAACCCCCGTTGAAATAGTTAAACCAGGTTAGATCGTTTCTATAAATAAGCCCGATGTTTTTTATTAAAAAAGGATATTAACACTGGTGGCCCGTACTGCCTTGACAGCATGGGCCACCTGTCCTATCTTGGAGTTTTAAATCCGGGCTTCTTCTTTTTCTGCACTGCTGGCGCTGTTTAATTCAGTCCACTTATGTTCAGCCTTTTGTTTCCAGGCTTCAGCCACTGAGTCCATTTTTGAAGCTATCTGGCCGGACAAGATTGTATCAGCGCCTTCGTGGGTTGGACGGGCGCCGGATTCTCTGATCATTTGCCGCAGATTTTCCTGGTTATCGTGTCAACGCCAGCTTAATCTGACGGAATAAAAGTATAAAATACGGTAATAAGTGTCGGAGAACGGTTTTCCGGCTTTTTGTTTTTATGTTTGAATAAGAAAGGTATTAGCAGTGTAGGCTGTGTGTTACATGGTTAAAGGAAACGGCAACTTGTTAAGAAGAAAAGTTGGTGTAGCAGTCTCAGTAGCTCGCAGGGCGGGTTCCATAAATGTATTCCAAGCTATAAATAATTTCCTTTTCATAAACGGAATGATAGTGCCATGCTCAATATACTGGAATTTTGGAATAGGCCGAGAAATTGGTGCTGTGGAATCTGATGAGGAAGGAATCCAGATCATGATTGAGTTAGGTAAAAACATGGCGTGGCTGATTAAGACAATCAGTTAACATGAAGTTTGCTTCACATATGTCGGAATTGATTATTTTGTTTAATGCAAGGGTATACTTTAAAAGCGGAGATTATAGAAATTGGCATAAAGAATAAGAATAGAATAAAGCTTTAAACCGATTTCATGGAGACAGAGTATGGCTATCTTTAATTTGTTAAAGCTAATTGCTGTGATATGTAATTACTAATGCAACGACGATTAAAAAGCCTCGTAGAGGATTAAACGGTAAGGGAATAAATGTAAATATAAAGCAAGAAAACCACTTATTTTATGGACATATTCTGCTCGTTCAGGAAACCCTACATACCGATTTAACTGCTTCTGTGACATTAACACCCTGCTTTCCATAGGTGACATTTTATCATGACAATTAACAAGGTGACATTATCACGTACTAACCACAATTAATACAAGGTAGACTTGACAAAAGATGAGGCACCCCTTACAATGTGGCTAACGAATAAATAATACATATAATTAATTTAATACGAACAAATTAAGGGAGGCTTAAAATGACAAAAAAGCTGCCGGTAATGTTAAATGACGATGAACGAAAAGACCTGCTCAAACAGGCAAACAAGCGATATATTACAGGACATAGGAATAAAGTTATGCTTCAACTAATGTTTAACTTGGGGTTAAAGCTGTCCGAGGTAGTAAATCTAAAGTGGGAGGACGTGGATTTTCTTTCCGAAGTGCTGATGATTAGTGAAAGTAAAGGCAAAAAAGGTCGGACCCTTTACATAAAAAACAATAACTGGCGCGGGGAAAATGACAAAGAGGCCCTGCAGGAGTGGAAAGTGAGACAGACCAATGCTCTGAGATGCCTGCCGCAATATGTTTTTTCTACCATGAGCAAGCACACCGTAGGAAGGCAGCTGCAGTCCCGCTATATACAGGACATGGTCTCCAGATATGCAAAAAGGGCAGGAATAGAAAAGAGAATCAGCCCCCGCACTTTAAGACATACCTTTGCAAACGATCTTTACTGGCAAATAAAGGACCCGATAACGGTTAAAAATGCTTTGGGGAATAGCAGCATAACGACAACCATGATTTATGTTCACCCGGCAGGCAGCGATGTAGAAGCGGCCCTGGCTGGTCGTAATGGTCCGGAGGAGGCGGTTTAACAGAGGAAGCGAAAGGATTTTTAGCCTCATGAAAAGACAGAAAGGGGGTGTTCGATATGGCAGATAAGACCCCAAACAGGCCTCCAAAAAAGAGGAAAAAAGTTGATAAAGTTACTGTGCCCACAATTAAACCCGAAACAGCCTCGGTAAAGAAGCCCAGAAAAAAAGAAGAGCGAAAATAATAATGATTTCCCAAAAAGGGAATACGGAAGTGGTGAGAACCCAGGGGCTTACCGGCAAATGTCGTGTTGCCTTCGCTACAATAAAAGCGTACGAGTAATGTGACGCACGAGGTTGAGCTTCGAGCTCTCAGTTTTAAGCTAACGTATAGTATATGGGGGAGTAAAAATGAAAAAGGGCGTTGGGGATACAATAATTTTCAATCTGTCTATACCGGGGAAATTGCTTGAAAGAATAGATGATTTCAAATTCGAGCAGCGCTTTGTTACCAGGGCGGCCGCAATACGTTATTTAATGACCTGGGCGCTGAACCGGTTACACGGGCCAAATGACGGCCCATAAATTGGAAGGTTCAGAGGATTACCGTCGTTATAAGATAAGGGTTTAAAAGGATTTATTAAAAAGTAGAAAATAGGATCTCAAAAGATCCTTGCAAAGAAAAGGCAGCGTGTAATTGATGGATTTATAAGGTCCTGGCAATACGGCAATGTTTTGGAGGTTGCCGAATGAATTAAAAGGTGGTACCGCTGAAATGATGCGTAAAAAATGCTCCGGTTGTGAAAGACACACTTATTTAATAAATTTTGAGGCCCCCTCGCTTTGCATCTACTGCGGCAAAGATTTAACTGAACAGCCTTTGTTGCCGCTGGGAAATTTTAAACCTGATGATGATCCTGACGTAAGCCGAGGCCTATCAAACCAGTAAGCCAACCGACAGAAGGGAAGTGGTGTTTACTCTGGATAACTCGAGCCACGTCGCGCTAGTCTTCCGGTATTTTGACAGTAAAGAGGCGGTAGAGGCGGCCAGGTGGCGAATGAAAACGGGGGATAATTGATGTGATTAAGGTCGAGGCAGGAAGATCTTATATCTCGAAATTCGGTTTAATTTACGAGGTTTTTGAGATAAAAGAAGGCGGGTGGTGCAGATGTAGGCGCTTGGAGGACGGGAAGGAAGTTGAGGTGCAGGAGAGCAGTCTGCTCAGAGAAGAAACTAAGAAAGGGGAGTAAAACATACAAAA
>PWYU01000060.1 GCA_003567725.1 Syntrophomonadaceae bacterium
AATCAGGAAAGCAGGAAATGGCCAAGAGTGTTGATCCGCTTTTGTTCCAGCCCGAATAAATCTTTTAGATCATAGTCCAGGGTATTACACAAAGCTGTCAGGTAAAACAGGTGCTTTCCGATTTCTTCGGCTATAACTTCCCGGCAGTTTTCACATAACTCTCCTTTGATATGTGAATCCATGTGCTTGCTGCAATCCTTTAGAGATTCTGTGTTAGGGTATTCTTTTTTATTGGCATTGATCGAGATGCAGCCGCAGTCGGTAACAGTTTTGATGACGCTGCGATTGACCCGGGCGGTTGACTCCTGGTATTTGGACAAGCAGTCAAGAATGCTGCTATGGCGAATTAAAACCTCCGACACCAGTTCCTGGAAATTGCCGACAACTTCGTCGTCTTTCATTCTACAGTCACCTCTTTTTTTATGGTGGGCCGTGTTGACGTAATTATACTTTTTTTAGCCGGACAATGTCAACTAGAGCTTGCAATGCTGCCTAAACTTTGTGCAACCCTGAATTTAAAAAACCCGGTTGTCACCTCTAAGATGATGTGTTAAACTATATAGTTTAATTGACACTAAAAGGGGCATATGTTAAGATAAGATCAGGTATTTTTGGGGGGTTTGAGGCATTGTTTAACGTTGGCGACAGGGTGGTTTACCCCATGCATGGGGCCGGTGTTATTGAGTCGATAGAGGAAAAAGAGATCCTAGGTGCGCGTAAAAAGTATTATGTTATGAAATTGCCACTTGATGAGATGAAAGTGCTTATTCCTATCGACAGTATTACCCAGGTCGGCCTGAGGGGGGTTATAGAAGTAAATGAAGTATCCCAGGTTTTTGTGATCCTGCAGGGTGACCAGCCGGAACTTTCTACCAACTGGAACCGCCGCTACCGTAACCACCTGGAAAAAATCAAGAGCGGAGATATTTATGAAGTTGCTGAAGTGGTACGCAACCTCATGCTCCGGGAACGTGAAAAAGGGCTCTCCACCGGGGAGAGCAAGATGCTTGATACTGCAAGGCAAATCCTGGTTAGTGAGTTAATCCTTGTTCAGGGAGTAGAACAAACTGAAGTTATAAGCACCCTGGACAATATCTTTGACCAGGCTCCCAGTTAGTTCAGTTAACTTCTGTTTTATTTTTAACCAAACGGGCTATATTGCTTCCGGGGAAAGCTTAAGGTATAATAATTCGCATAGTCCCTGGGAGTTCTTTGTTTATAAATGCTTTATGTGGTTACTTGAGGGTATTTAAGGATCATGTCTTAGGAAGGAGGTGACAGAGATGCTGCAGAAAATATTACGGTTAGTTGGGACTTTGACTGGAGTTATGATCGGTATCTATACCTTTGCCAGCCTGCTCCCTTACGTTTCATTTTTTATTTATATTCCCGAGGGTTTTCATTTCACCCCCGCTCATATTGGATATTACGCCATTGGCGGTATTTTATTTGGACTCATATTTTATTTGATTACTCCCTTATCAATTGATATTTTTAACCGGATTTTATCCTGGGCTGAAGGCAAGCTAAAAGCAGTGCCTACTCAGGATATTGCGCTGGTGGTATTTGGGTTGATCCTCACGCTGGTAATCGGGCTTTTGATCAGCTACCCGGTATCGAGGATCCCGGTGGTCGGGGTTTTTATTGCCCCGCTTTTAACCCTCTTTCTGGTTTTTATCGGGGTCAGATTTTTACTCAGCCGCAAGGAGGAGTTTAATTTTTTGACCACTATATTTAACCGGAGCTCACGCGGTAAAGGCGGAGATAACGAGGTCTTTAAAATCCTTGATACCAGCGCTATTATTGACGGTAGGATTGTTGATATTTGCAAAACCGACTTTTTAGAAGGGGTTATCGTGGTGGCCGGTTTTGTTTTGGAAGAGCTGCGCCATATTGCCGATTCGCCTGATTTGCTCAAGCGCAACCGGGGCCGGCGAGGCCTGGATGTATTAAATAAAATCCAAAAAGAAATGAATATACCGGTCCAGATTTATGAGGGTGATTTTGATGATCTGGCCGAGGTGGATAGCAAGCTGGTCCGTCTGGCCAAAACCATTAACGGCAAAATTATTACCAATGACTACAACCTGAACAAGGTCTGTGAACTGCAGGGTATTCCGGTTTTAAACATTAACGAGCTGGCCAATGCGGTTAAGCCTGTCGTTCTGCCCGGCGAAGAGATGGCTGCCCAGATTATCAAAGAAGGCAAAGAATCAGGGCAGGGTGTTGCATACCTGGATGATGGAACCATGATCGTGGTTGAAGGCGGCCGGCGCCATATTGGCGATACGATAGAAGTCCTGGTTACCAGTGTCCTGCAGACGGCGGCCGGTAGAATGATTTTTGCCAAGCCGAAAGCAGATGCCGATCAGATCAGCGGAATCAGGTCCTGAAGCGGGATAAAAACAGGGTCTTTTGTTCCTTAACACTAAAATTCTGCGTAAATTTGGCAAAACATGTTTAGTGATCCCGCAAACGCCGATACACACCGGGTATCTATAGGCGTATTATTTAAAACTGGCTCTTCCAGGTTAGGAATAATCGATACCGGGGTATAGATATTAATGATCAATGTTACAGCAATTATAGCTGCTGCGGGACAGGGCCTGCGCATGGCAAATAGTACCCGCAAGCAGTATCTTTTTTTGGAAAAAGTGCCGGTGCTGGCCCGTTCCCTGAATATATTTTTAGAAAGCGGCCGGGTTAGTGAAGTGATCGCTGTTATTCCGGCCGGTGAGAAGGCTGCAGTACAGAACCTGCTGCAGCCCTACTGTGCGATAGAGAGGATCGGGCTGGTTGAAGGCGGCGCCACCCGCCAGGAATCAATTGGCAGGGGCCTGGAAGCGATTAACAGTCAACCAGCCTTAGTATGCATCCATGATGCGGCCAGGCCGCTTGCTTCTACTGAGCTGCTCGATAGTTTACTGGACGCAGCAGAAAAATGGGGGGCAGCGATTCCGGTGGTTCCCCTTACCGATACAATTAAAAAAGTTGACCGGGAAGGACTGGTATTATCCACTCCCGACCGGGAGGAGCTGCGCCAGGTTCAAACTCCCCAGGTCTTTAAGAGAGAGTTAATTGTCCGGGCCTACAGCTATGCCCAAAAAAATCATATCAGAGCTACAGATGATGCTTCCCTGGTGGAAGCCTTAAACAGCCCGGTTGTAACTGTGCCCGGGGAAGCAAAGAATTTAAAGATTACTTCCCCTCTTGACCTGGATCTGGCAGCTTTATTAATCAAGGAGGCAAAAGGTTGATGAGCCGGATTGGAGTGGGCTATGATCTGCACCGCCTAATCAAAGGCCGGCCGCTGGTTTTAGGTGGGGAGACAATTGAGCATCACCTGGGCCTGGCTGGCCATTCAGATGCCGATGTTTTGCTACATGCCTTATGTGATGCCCTTCTCGGTGCGGCCTGCCTGGGAGATATCGGCTTGCATTTTCCACCCGGAGAGGAACGTTTTCGAAATATCTCGAGCCTGGTTCTGTTGAAAGAAGTGCGGGACAAACTCGAGCGCGAGCGCTGGCAGGTGGTCAATACAGATGCTGTGATTACAGCAGAAGCGCCAAAACTGGCTCCCCATATTGAGGCCATGCGGGATAATATTGCCCGGGTTCTGGAAGTGCCAAGAACGGTGGTCTCTATAAAAGCCACTACGACAGAAGGCCTTGGCCCCTGCGGCCGTGAAGAGGGTATTGCCGCCCAGGCTGTGGTTTTGCTCGATAAAAAACCTCCCCTGGGCCCTTCGGGACAGGAAACGGAATGACTGGGCCCGCTAAGCCACGGGGACAGCTCCATCGTCTCCCTTTCGGCCTGAATAGGGCGGAGTCAATAGCTTTAATATATCTATAAAGATTTTTACTTAAGTACGGCATAAAAGCCTTTTTTTTGCTAAAATGTTGATGAAGTTAATTATAAGGCCATTATCATTGATGAGCTATTTAATACAAAGGGGCAATAGGCAGTGTTTAACAGGATCAAGCAGGATATACAGGCAGTGAAAGACAGGGACCCGGCGGCTAAAACCACATTGGAAGTTATTATATGTTACCCGGGGCTCCACGCTTTATTTGCCTACCGGGCAGCTCATTTTTTCTTCCGGCGCGGCCTGGTGCTCTTTCCGCGGATGATCTCCCACCTGTCGAGATTTTTAACAGGAATCGAGATCCATCCCGGAGCAAGGATAGGGGCATCTTTTTTTATTGATCACGGTATGGGCGTGGTAATAGGCGAAACTACCGAAATAGGCTCCAATGTGACCCTTTACCAGGGAGTTACCCTGGGCGGAACGGGCAAAGAAACGGGCAAACGCCACCCCACCATTGGCAATAACGTGGTTATCGGCGCCGGAGCCAAGGTATTAGGGCCGATTGAAGTGGGAAACAACAGCCGCATCGGAGCCGGCTCCGTTGTCTTGCAGTCCGCTCCGGCCAACGCTACCGTAGTGGGTATCCCGGGCCGGGTGGTTTACTATAATGGAGAAAAAGTGCCCTCCATCAACCTGAACCACAGCGATATGCCCGACCCGGTGGCAGAGGCATTAAACAGGCTCCAGGAGCAAGTTGATCAGCTGAGATGCCAGAAGCTTGATTGCAGTCAAATAGATCTTGAAAATGGAGGGATGTGCAAAAGTGGCCGTCAAAATTTATAACACCCTATCTCGCAGCAAAGAAGAATTAAAACCCGGGAACCCTCCGCTGGTAACTTTTTATGTCTGCGGTCCAACCGTGTATGATTATATCCATATTGGCAATGCCAGGGTTTTTATTATTTTCGATGTAATCAGGCGTTACCTGCAATTCCGAGAATACGATGTAAAGCTAATCCAGAACTATACTGATATTGACGATAAGATGATCAACAGAGCTAACGAACAGGGCCTTACTGTCAAAACTTTAGCCGATCAATTTATCCGGGCCTATGAAGAGGATGTAAGCGCCCTCAGGGTGCGTCCCGCCGATATTAAACCTAAAGCGACCGAGCATATCCCCGAGATTATTGAACTGGTGGAACGGTTGCTCAGAAATGGCTATGCTTACATAGCTGACGGGGACGTTTATTTTGATACGGCAAGCTATCCTCAGTACGGACAACTTACCCGCCAGAAGCAGGATGAACTGCTGGCCGGGGCCAGGGTGGATCCGGGTGAAAAGAAACGCAATCCCCTGGATTTTGTGCTCTGGAAGAAAAAGAAAGCAGGAGAGCCGGCCTGGGACAGCCCCTGGGGCGAAGGCCGGCCGGGCTGGCACATAGAGTGTTCGGCTATGTCCATGCATTACTTAGATGATACCCTTGATATCCATGCCGGTGGCGCCGATTTGATTTTTCCCCATCATGAAAACGAAATTGCCCAGACCTGGGGCGCTGATCAGCGTCAGCTGGCTCGTTACTGGCTGCATGCCGGTTACCTCAATATCGAAGAACAGAAAATGTCTAAATCGCTGGGTAATGTTTTAACTGTGCGCAGCCTGATAAAAGAGCATAACCCTCTTGATCTGCGCTTTTTAATCCTCTCTGCCCATTACCGCAGCCCCCTTAACTTCAGTGATGAACTGGTGGCTCAAAGCCGCTCGGGAAGGTTGCGGCTGCAGGAAATGATCGACAACCTGCTCAGCGCGCATAAATCGGCCGGCGACGTTTTTGGTGAAAACGAAGAAGTTTTAGCTAAGGCCCTAAAGGGAGCACAAAACCGCTTCACTACTGCAATGGATGATGATTTTAACACTGCCGACGGCCTGGGAGCGCTATTTGACCTGGCCCGCAGTTGTAATATTTATTTAAAAGAAGCCTATCCTTACAACGGGGAGCTTTTAGATCAAGTGCAGCAGTTTTACGGTGCTGTCAACGATGTTTTTGAAATAATAGACTTATCAGCGCCCGAGAGCTTAGATGATGAAATTGCAGCTAAAATTGAGCGCCGCGAGCAGGCCCGGGCTGAAAAAGATTTTGCTACGGCCGATCAAATCAGAGATGAGCTTTTAAATAGCGGGATAATTTTAGAAGATACGCCCCACGGGACGCGCTGGAAACGAAAATAAAAGTGTTTTTTTATAAAACACTTTTTGAATTGAGGGATAAACCATGGCCTACATCAGGGAAAGGACAATCGAATCGGCCTGGAGGATGGTTCTGTGGAACTGTGCCCGCTATGGCTACAGTTACAGGATTAAAAAGGGCAGCTATGAAGGTCAGCTGCGCAAACAGCTTAGCCATCTTACCGTAGTGATCGAAGAACCCTGCACCCGGCCCCTGGCGGTCTGGCTTCCCGAAAACTGCGGTATTCCGGCTCCAACTTCAGAAGAGCGCATCCAGAACTATTTTTATGACTACCTGGCTACTGATACTAAAACTGAAACTGAAGACTATACTTACGGGCAATTTATTGCCCCCCAGCTGCCAAAACTGATCGAGCTGCTCAACAGCTCAAAGGGGGCTACCAACCAGGCCTGCCTGAATATTGGCGGCCCGGAAAGTATTGATTTAAATGATCCGCCCTGTTTGAGAGTGGTAGATTTAAAAGTGGTAGAGGGGCGTTTGAACATGTCCCTTTTTTTCCGGTCCTGGGATATATTTGTCGGTTTTCCGGAAAACTTAGGTGGGCTTCAGCTTTTAAAAGAGTACGTGCTGATGCACATGGAATTTCCGGTAGAAGATGGGTCAATAACTGCTTATTCTTCCGGGGCCCACATTTACGAGCAGTATTTTCCCATTGTTAATATTTTAAATGCTCACAAGTGCTAAGGTGGGGTAAATATGTTTGGTAAGGGCCGGTTTACATCAAAAAAGAAGCTTAACGCCTCCGGGGACAAAGATGACATGAAGCCTGATAACACCGGAGGGGTCGCAGAAAAAGAAGAGCTGATTGCCGGCCGCCAGGCCGTTGTAGAAGCGCTTCGCTACAGCAAACCGGCCCGGATCCTTCTGGCTGAAGGCCAAAAAGGAGCGGTAATCAACGAGATTACCCTTTTAGCCAGGCAGCGAAAAGTGCCGGTCAAACGCCTTAGCCGAAATGAGTTTGATCAATTCGCCGGCGAGCTGGCCGGTAACCAGGGTGTAGCTGCCCTGGTTCCTCCCTTTCAATACTGCTCTTTAAGCAGGTTGATGGAAATGGCTCGCAGGAGCAGAGACGAGCCTTTTTTGATCATGTTAGATCACTTAGAAGACCCGCAAAATTTAGGGGCCGTCATGCGTACCGCCGATGCTGCCGGGGTGCACGGTTTGATTATTCCCGATAAACGGGCGGCAGGAGTAACCGCCGCGGTGCGCAAGGTTGCTGCCGGGGCGGCAGAAAGGCTGCCGGTAGCCCTGGCCGGAAATTTAAACCGTGCTACCGAACTGCTTAAAAGAGAAGGGTTCTGGCTTTACGGAGCCGAAGCTGACGGTGACAAACCATATTACCAGGCGGACTACCGGCGCCCTTTAGTTTTGGTGATTGGTTCGGAAGGTAAAGGACTTTCCCGCCTGCTGCGCCAGAATTGTGATTTAACCTTAACCATTCCCATGCCCGGCCATACCGGTTCATTGAATGTAGCAGCATCTGCTGCGATTCTCACCTATGCTGCCCTGGCCAACAGGGAGGGGTGGGTGAATTGAGCCTCCCGGTCCTGATAGTTGACGGTTACAATATTATCGGGGCCTGGGAAGATCTGAAGAAAATGAGAGACAAAGATTTAGGCAGTGCGCGGGACCAGTTAATCTCTATGGTGTCCTGTTACAGGGGGTGGGCCTGGGAAAGAATTATCGTAGTATTTGATGGCAAAAGTTATGAGTGGGAAGAAGTAGACGGGGTGGAAGTAGTCTTTACCGGAAAGCGGGAGACAGCCGATACGATGATTGAGCAGCTGGCTGCCGGATTGAGCGTGAAAAACCAGGTTGAAGTGGCCACTTCTGATTTTGCTGAATTCAGGGCGGCCTCTAATGTGGGGGCCAAGGTTTATTCGGCGGCCTCATTCAAGGAGCAGCTTTTTGAAAAGCGAAATAGTTACCGCAGGATGACCAGTTCTGACAGCAAAGCAGGCCTGCTGCTAAACGATGTTTTGCATAAATCGGTGCGCGACAGTTTAGATAAACTGCGCCGCTCCCTGTAAAAATAAAAACTGGCGGCCAAAACTGCTCAAAAAGCTTGACCATACATAAGCTTTAAGTTATAATGACTTGGAAAGTCCGATAGTCCGCAATAATCCCACCATAAGATATCCAAACGGAGGCGATAGGTGTGAGCTTTTTAGCTCAAGAGGTTAAGCATTCTCACCAGGGCAACCCGGAATTGGAAATTTGCAGTGATGAAGATATTGTAATGGAAGCAAAAAGCGGTGACATCGTCGCTCTGGAATTTTTAATTAATAAATACAAAAATTTTGTGAAAGCCAAGGCAAGATCATATTTCCTGATTGGGGCCGACCGGGAAGATATTATTCAGGAGGGGATGATCGGGCTTTATAAAGCGATCCGCGATTTTAGGGGGGATAAACTCTCTTCTTTCCGGGCTTTTGCAGAGCTGTGCATAACCAGGCAAATCATTACAGCCATCAAGACGGCGACCAGGCAGAAGCACATTCCCCTTAACTCATATGTTTCCTTAAATAAACCGATCTACGATGAAGATTCAGATCGCACCCTGCTCGATATTCTGGCCGGAACCAAGATTACCGACCCGGAAGAGTTGATGATTAACCGGGAAGAGTATAATGATATAGAGTTTAAAATGGGCGAAATCTTAAGTGAACTGGAATGGAAAGTGCTGACCCTGTACCTTGAGGGCAAATCTTATCAGGAAATTGCCGTGGATTTAAAACGGCATGTTAAATCGATTGATAATGCTTTACAGCGGGTAAAGCGCAAACTTGAACGTTACCTGGAAGTCCGTAAAATTTAGTCATCTCTGGCATGGGTAAAAAATCAGGGCGACCGTTGTTGACAAAAAAGCTTTTTAAGCGGTTGACTTTTAAATTCTACCAGTGTATAATCATTAACGCTTAAGAGCGGGTGTAGCTCAATGGCAGAGCCCTAGCTTCCCAAGCTAGATACGTGGGTTCGATTCCCATCACCCGCTCCAGCGACGACGCGGGGTGGAGCAGTCTGGTAGCTCGTCGGGCTCATAACCCGGAGGTCGCAGGTTCAA
>PWYU01000113.1 GCA_003567725.1 Syntrophomonadaceae bacterium
TCAGGCGGGCTTTAAGAAAAGCGATTAATCCTGCTCCCAGCCCTCCAGCGGCCCCGGCTCCAGGTGTTTTTTCCACTTTTGCGCCCAGGTCTTTTTCTATCACCCGGGCATAATTTTTTAAAGCCCTGTCGAGCTCTTCGGCAGTTTTATCAGTAGCGCCTTTTTGGGGTCCGTAAATATGCGAAGCCCCCTGCGGGCCGGTTAGAGGATTATCGACATCACAGGCGACAAGCACTTCGGCCTGTTTTAAGCGGTGATCCAGTCCGGATGGGTCGATTCTTTCCAGCTTCTGTAAGGCAGCGCCGCCTTCCCTGAGGCATTTGCCGGCGCCGTCAAAAAACTTCACTCCAAGGGCCCGGGCCATACCGGCCCCGCCGTCGTTGGTAGCGCTTCCGCCGATGCCGATGATCAATTTCTGGCATCCCCGGTCAAGGGCCGCCATAATCAACTCTCCGGTGCCCCGGGTGGTAGTAAAACGGGGATCTTTTTCTTCTTTGCGCAGCAAAGCCAGGCCTGAAGCGGCAGCCATTTCAATAACCCCTGTTTTCCCTTTGTCAATCAGGCCAAAAGCGGCGTTTACCGGCCGGCCGGCCGGGCCCGTAACAGTTACGGTAATCAGTGAACTGCCCGGTTTGCTGCTTAAAGCTTCAACCAGGCCTTCTCCCCCGTCTGATAAGGGAAATTTTTGTATTTCCGCCCGGGGCATAACCTGCAGCAGCCCTTTTTCAATCTGCAAGGCAGCTTCAGATGCTTTCATGCTTCCCTTAAATTTGTCAGGAGCAACGATAAATTTCATATCTTCCTCCGTTAAAAGAGCGTTTTTTGGATAGGATTGCCCGTTTATTGTTTTAAAACCGGTTCTTGCTAATATACTGAATGCTTTAAGAATTCTACAAGGCAGATAAAATCCCTGCAGCGCATAAATATACCCATGGGGGTATTTTTATGTTATAATAAGAATGATTATTAGTTATACCGGTTTTATGGCTGGCAAAAACCATAACATCTTTTAAATGGGGAGTGATTGTGATGGCAAAATTAATGATATCAGAAGCTGCCAGAGAAAAAATGCAAAGTAATGGCAAACCTTATACCATTTATTTAGCCTGTCGTGGTGGGTGAGGGGGATCATTTGTAACCCCTGCCGTGCAAGCAGGCAAACCTGAACTGGAAGAAAAATATCATCAAAAAGAAGTTGATGGGATTACTTTTTATATCCGCAATGAAATGATGGATAAGGCCTATAGCATTAACTGGAGTGGGTTTTGGATTTTTGGTGCTTTGGTGGTAAAAGAATTGCTTTAAAAAGATCACTGAAGGGTGATAGAAAGAAACAAAAGCCGGACAGGCAGAACTAATAAGTGCCCGCCCGGCTTTTTAATATTGTCTTCTTCCGGCCTTAAAAACGGCCGCCTGGTCGGGTGCAAAGAGTTTCAATAATTGTTAAGCAGTATCAGGCACGGCCTGGAATTCTTCTTTGTCAGCTCCGCATACCGGGCATTTCCAGGTATCGGGCAGATCTTCAAAAGCGGTACCGGGGTTTATGCCATTGTCGGGATCGCCATCTTTTGGTTCATAAGTATAATCACATAGTTCACACATATAACTTTGCATTGCACTACCTCCTTGGAATATAATTGGTTCAGCCTTCCATTGGAAGGCAATTGTAAGGCCTTTTAAAATAATAGCTTATTGCTTAAAAACAGTCAAACCGGCTTTGAGCTCTCTTTTAAAATGAAAGGATGATAAATTGTGCGAGTGTGGGATATTCATCCGGGTTATTTATCAAGGCAGAATTTACTCGGCCAGCATGCAGAGATACATGCTCTTTACAGTGTGATCAGCGGTGAGAAAAATGGCTATGCCAATCATCCTGAAACCAGGCGCTGGCAAGGCTGCCTGGAAGGACTCAGGCGGGTTCATGAATTGACGGTCCTGGAAATGGATTTGCGGGGGTTTAATCATAACAGCCCCTGCGGCCAAATGCTCGCTATAAACGTTTCAGCTAAGCAGGAAAGTGTACTTCGGTACGTGGATACTCCTCTTGAGCAGGTAGTTATTATAGGGCGCAAGAACAGCGAGAAGGGACGTTCAGGAAGAATTCCCCTGCCCCAAAACGGTTATGAATACTGGGCCCATCATAAGTATTCGGTCATGGCCCGTGGTTATAATTACTACAAGGATATCCAGGCTTATCTGCGGACCAGGGAAAAATGCCCGCTCGAAGAAGCCGGTGAGTTGATTGAATTGATTGCTGCAATTACGAGCAGGCCTGTAACTGCACCTGCCCTTGGTAACGTTGTTGATCATCTCTGGGGATACTTTAAACGGGAAGCTACAGGGCCGGAAAAGGAACCATACTTAAACCGGCAGCCTGATGAGCTTCCCGTTATAATCCGCTATTTTTATGGCCTGGCTTTAAAATATAACCGGGCCTACCTTTTGCATTCCACAATTTTTGCCGACTTTATCAATCCCCGGCAGGTTTAACGCTTGCGGCAGTCCTGATCAGCGTGCGCTAAAATTTCCGGGTCAGGATTCTATTAATATTGCTTGAATGCTTTTTTAGCGGTGTTACAGATCGGGCATTTGTCCGGGGCCGGATCCATTCCTACCCAGCCGCACACCGGACAGAGGTAAACTGCTTTATCCTCGGCATCGGAGCCGCCGGCCACCTTTTCCTTCAGTTCGTTAAAAATGCCGCCGTGGATTCTTTCTGCTGCGTTGGCATACTCAAATGATTGCAGCGCTTTTTTATGTTCTTCCTGTTTGGCGGTTTCAATAAATTCGGGATACATTTCGGTAAATTCGTGGTGCTCTCCTTCTGCCGCTGCTTTTAAATTATCCAGGGTGCCGTTTATTTTTTCTGCGATTTCAAAATGTTTCAGAGCGTGCCCGGTTTCTGCTTCAGCAATGGCCTGAAAGATCCTGCCTACATTTTTAAAGCCTTCTTTTTCCGCTTTGCGGGCAAAGGCCAGATATTTACGGTTGGCTTGCGATTCGCCGGCAAAAGCTTCCATCAAGTTTTGTTTTGTTTTCATCATCCATCTCTCCTTTTTATGTTTGATATTTATTGACGCGCTAGCGCGTATGTCCCTATTCCACAACCACCGGCCCCTTTCCTTTTAAAATAAGTGCTAAAAAGTCGCTGGTTATTTTGATTTTCCCGGTTGACAAGTTAAGCAATATATCCTATAATTCTTATAGGAATTATATAATTATTTGTTGAGTTAGTCAAGCACATTTATTGCAGTTAGCTGTCAGAAGCAGGGTTATCAAAACTGACGGGGTAAATTTGACTTATAGAGGGAAGGGATGTTCTTATGAAAACAGTAAATCTCGATTACACGGCGGCAACGCCGGTTGATGAAAAAGTCTTAGAGACAATGCTGCCCTTTTTTAGGGAGCACTTTGGCAATCCTTCCAGCGGGCACAGCCTGGGTGAAATACCACGCGAAGCGCTGGAAGAAGCAAGAGTTAAGGTGGGTCGATTGATCGGTGCAGAAGAATCCGGTAAAGACAAAATTATTTTCACCGCATCAGCTTCTGAATCGAACAATTTAGCTGTGAAGGGTATTGTTGCAGCGGGTAAAAGAAAGGGCAACCGGATTATTACCTCTGCTATCGAGCACTTTTCCATCCTGAACCAGTTAAAGAGCCTGGAAAAAGAAGGTTTTGAGGTTGTTAAGCTGCCTGTAGATAAGTACGGTTTGATCAGTCCAGATCAGTTAAAAGAGGCTGTAAATGATCAGACCATCCTGGTTTCCATCCAGGCTGCCAACACCGAAATAGGCACTATCCAACCCCTTAAAGAGCTGGCAGCCATAGCTAAAGATCAGGGCATCCCATTTCATAGCGATGCGACAGCTGCAGCGGGCTGGATTCCTTTAAATGTTGAACAGCTGGGGGTGGATATGCTAAGCCTGGCAGGAGATCAGTTTTACGGGCCGAAGGGCTCTGGCGCCCTGTTCGTGCGCCGGGGAGTGCGGTTGAGGCCGTTAATCGAAGGTGGTATCCAGGAAAAAGGTTTACGGGCTGGGACAGAAAATGTACCGGTCATTGTGGGTCTGGGAGAGGCGGCCCGGCTGGCGCATAACAGCATGTCAGAGCGCTCAGAACAGGTGGCTTCCTTTAGAGATAAGCTTAAAGAGAGCCTTTTCAATGAAGTGCCTCATCTTCATTTAAACGGCCATCCTGAAAAGCGCCTGCCCTGGAACCTGAATGTTTCCGTTGAGTTTGTAGAAGGAGAAGCTTTATTGATGCGTCTAAATATGGAAGGGATTTATGTATCCAGTGGTTCATCCTGCACCTCGCAGGCTTTGAAATCTTCGCATGTTTTGGATGCTATCGGTTTGCCGCCCGAACTGGCCCAGGGTTCTTTGCTTTTAGCGGCAGGATTAAAAAGCAGGGAAGAAGATATACCCTACATAACAGAAAAGATGGCTGAGGTGGCCAGTTTGCTGAGAATGATGTCACCCCTCTATCATCAATACCTGAAGGAGGCGAAGAATAATGCCAATGTACAGTGAAAAAGTAATGGATCATTTCACAAATCCCCGTAATATCGGCGAAGTCGATGATGCCGACGGAATCGGTGAAGTAGGTAATCCGGTGTGCGGTGACATGATGAAATTCTCGATCAAAGTTAAAGATAACCGCATCGAGGATGTAAAATATTTTACCTTTGGCTGTGGAGCAGCTATCGCTGTATCCAGTATGGTATCAGAAATGGCCCGGGGTAAAACCTTAGAAGAAGCTTTAAAGATCACCAATAAGCAGGTAGCTGAAGAACTTGGCGGCCTGCCCGGCAATAAGATGCACTGCTCAAATCTTGGTGCGGATGCCTTGCATAAAGCGATTCACGACTACAAGGAAAAACAGGGGGGTAAAAAATGAGCGAAACTAAGTTTAATGAAAAAGAGCAACAAAGGTCCTGCAGCTGCCCCTTTTGTGATCGGCCCATCTGCCCCGATACCGGGGAAGAAAGTTTTACCTGCAGCAAAGATGGAAGATTGAAGATTCACCGGGTTGATTGTGTGGGTTTGTACTGCCCTGTTCCGGTGATGCGAGCCCGGGAAGAAATAGATCAACTGGAAGATAAAAATCTACTGGAATTGATCGCCGACGATCCCGCTTCAGCGGAAGATATTCCCCGCTGGGCAAAACGTGCCGGTCACAGCGTAGTCAAGGTTGAACGTGATGGTGATAATTACCATTATTTTATCTTAAAGAACGACCATAACCGGGAGGTGTAAAAAGATGACAGAAAAAAAGAAGATTCTTTATGTGCAGACCAGCGGCCCCGATACTCCGGAAAGGCTTTATTCCCCATTGATTTTAGCCCAGACCGCTAAAGCGATGGATCTGGAGCCAACGGTATATTTCCTGGGGCTGGGCTTAAAATGCCTGGTCAAGGAAGAGGCAAAGAAAGTAAAAGTAGGGCAGTTTCCAAGCCTGCTTGAAGTCCTGCAGCAAACTGCCGGGCAGGGTATTAAAATCATGGCCTGCCAGCAAAGTATGCAGCTTTTTGGGGGAGAATTGAAGCAGGAGGATCTGTTCGAAGAGGCAACCATTGCAGGGGCGGCAACCTTAAATGATCTGTCCCTGGATGCCGATGCCATCATTTCTTTTTAAAAAAAATTCCTGCCGGATAGAAGGATTTTATCCAATCATAGCGAACCTTTTTAAGCGTAGCATGGTAGAACGGCAGGGTTGGTACAGTAATTATGCCGGTCGCAGACCGGTATATTTTTGCCTGTTAATACTCTAACCAGAGTATTTCTTTTTGCCCCGGCCGTTGATCAAAGATCAACTCTAGGAGGAGGACCAAGATGAAACAATTGTTACTGTTTTTAGCCCTGGCCTTTGTGCTGGTGCTGGGAACCGGCTGCGGCGCCGGTGATGTAGAAGAAACTGCTGATGGAACAGATGATGGAACAACACAAGAAGCTGATGATGAAATGGCAGAGGACGAGAGTCAAAGTTATGAGTTTACCCTGGCTCACTTTTTCCCGGCCGGTCACCCTGCTGAAACGGATTTAGTCCAGGGATGGGCCCAGGAATTAAGTGAAGCCAGCGGAGACCGGATTGAGATAACCAGTTATCCGGGCCAAACTCTGCTTGAAGCAGATGATACCTACAGCGGAGTTGTTGCTGGAATGGCAGATATCGGGATGTCCGCTTTCTTTTATACCCGCGGCCGCTTTCCTGTTTTGGAAGCTTTCGAGCTGCCTGGCATTGTCTATAATGATTCTTATATGGCCAGCAAAGTAGCCTGGGAAGGAATCAAGAAGCTTCAACCCGATGAAGTGCAGGATACTGAGCTGATGTTTGTGTTAGCTACCGGCCCGGGCGATCTGTTTACCACTGCCCCGGTGCAAAGCCTGGAAGATTTACAGGGCCTGAAAATTCGCGCTGCCGGACTGAGCGCCGATACTTTATCGCTGCTTGGAGCGACCCCGGAAGCCATGCCTCAACCCGATGCCTACGAGGCGATCCAGCGTGGCCTGGTGGATGGTAACCTGGCCCCGGTTGAAGTTTTGCAAGGCTGGAGGCATGCTGAGGTTACCGATTACCTGACCCGTACGCCTTTTTTATATAATGCTATATTCTTCGTGACCATGAACCAGGAAAAATGGGACAGCCTACCACCGGAGATGCAAGAGGTGTTCCGGGAGGTAAACGAGCGCTTCTTTGAAGAAGTTGCCGCCGGTTTATGGGATGCCCAGAATGAAGCAGCCCTGAGCTGGGCGGTTGAAGAAACCGGCCAGGAAATATTTGAATTGGCTGCCGATGAAAAAGAAAGATGGATCGAAAGGGTTCAGCCGATCCAGGCAGACTTTGTAACCAAGATGAATGAGCTGGGCTTTGATGGTGAAGAAATTCTTGAAACAGTTAAAAACCTGGCTGAAGAATATCAATAAAGTTTTAGTATTCCCGTGCAGCCCTTGAAAGCGGTATCCGGGCCAATGGCTTATTTTTCAAAAGCCCGGATACCGCTGCAAGGGTTTTTAAAGGTGCAATGAGAATGTAATCGTCTTTTTGGCATGGCGTTTTAAGAATAAACTGTAAGGGTGATTGCCTGTGCGATTTTTAGAAGCAGTTGTTTATAAATTAAGCCGCGGGCTTGATTTTTTGGCCGGAATGATCCTGGCCGCCACCGCAACCCTGGTGGTGGCTAATATTTTGGGCCGGTCCCTTCTGGGCCAATCCATTCTTGGCACTTATGAAATGGTCGGGTTTTTTACCGCTGCAGTAGTGGGGCTCTCCTTGTCTCGCTGCGCTTTGGAGAACGGTCATATTGCGGTAGGCTTTATCGTGGACAGGTTTCCGGCTAAAACTCAAAAAGTCATAGATCTGGTTACCGGTATCCCGGTGGTAATATTCATAACTGTGCTTGCTTACAACCTTTTTAAATACGGCCTGCAAATTGCTGAGAGCGGAGAAGTTTCTCCGACTACCCAGATGATTTTCTATCCTTTCATTTATATGGTGGGCCTGGGTTTTGTGGTATTAGCCTGTACGATATTTTTAAAACTGTTCCAGCAGTTCGCAGGAGGTGAACGAGGATGAGCCCTACCACAGTGGGCATGATCGGAATCGGCTGTTTTTTCCTGCTAATCGCTTTAAGGATGCCCATCGCTTACGCCATGGCTATGGTCGGTTTTGCGGGATTTGGTTACCTCACTTCAACCTCGGCCGCTTTAACGATGGCTTCTACGGAGTTATTTTCCACTTTTTCCCGCTATTCTTTAAGTGTAATTCCCATGTTTATCCTGATGGGTTTTTTAGCATTTCATACCGGGATGGGCACTCGTTTATACGATCTGGCTTATAAGATGGTGGGGCACCTGCCGGGCGGTTTGGCTATTGCCACCCAGGCTACATGTGCCCTTTTTGGTGCGGTCTGTGGATCGAATACCGCTACGGCGGCTACTATCGGGGCCATTGCCCTGCCGGAAATGCGCAAATATAACTATGACCATTCACTCTCAACAGCCAGCGTGGCGGCAGGGGGGGCTTTAGGGGTCTTAATCCCACCCAGTGTTATTTTTATTGTTTACGGAATTGCAGCTGAACAGTCGGTGGGCAGGCTTTTTTTGGCCGGAATTATCCCGGGTATTTTGCTGATGAGCCTCTACATGCTGGTAATTTACCTGATGGCGAAAAGCAATCCTGTACTGGGGCCGCCAGGTGCCAGGTCCGATTGGCGATCCCGCTATATGGCCCTGGGTGGAGGTCTACTGGAGGTTATGGTAGTATTTACTATTTCACTGGGCGGCCTTTTTGCGGGCTGGTTTATGCCCACCGAAGCCGGAGCGGTTGGGGTAGCCGGTGTAACGCTGGTGACAGCTCTTAAAAGAAGGATTGACCTGAGGATCATTAAAAATTCCCTGGCCGATACGACGCGGACTACGGCCATGATCATGCTTTTGGTTGGCTCAGCGGTGATCTTTGGCCGTTTTATTGCCATCAGCCGGATCCCTTTTGCCATGGCTGAGTGGGTAGCTGCGCTTGCTCTGCCCCCTTTTGCAGTGATCGCTTTAATTTTACTGATTTACCTGGTCCTGGGCTGTTTTATCGACGCCCTGGCTTTGATTTTATTAACCATCCCGATCTTTTTGCCGGTGGCTGTGGACGTGCTTGGCTACGATCCGATTTGGTTCGGGGTGATTATAGTAATGGTTGTCGCTATGGGAGTGATTACTCCTCCGGTGGGTATGAATGTATATATTGTTAAAGGCGTGGCCGGCGATGTACCGCTGGAAAAAATCTTTCGAGGGATCTGGCCTTTTTTATTCGCTATCGTACTGGCCCTGGCTTTGCTGATTATTTTTCCCGGAATGGCCACCTATTTACCCTCACTAATCTAAGTTTAAAACCGGTTATAGGCCCCTAAACATTAAAATTCGCCGCAAATTTGGCCAAACTTTATTTAGCGATCCCGGGAATGCCGATCTACACTGTGTTTAGAAGGGCTCATTTTAA
>PWYU01000112.1 GCA_003567725.1 Syntrophomonadaceae bacterium
ACTAAAAGAAATGGCTTATCATACCAGCTACTCCCACCGGGGCAAGTATTACACCCTGTCAGAAATCGCCCGTTTTGACGAGCTCGGCCTGTGGTCTTTTAATACGGCTTGGTTTTCCAAATACGGTACTTTGATCAAAACAGTGGAAGTTTTGGTGGAGACATCCGATAGAGGTTACTATGCTTCAGAGCTTGAATGCATTTTGCAGGACAGCGTCAAAGACGCTTTGCGCAAGCTCTATGAACAGGAAATCTTAAGTCGGGAAAAGATAAACAACCGTTATCTCTACTTATCTGCTGACCCATATCATCGTGTGGATGAACCGCTTGAGATTTGGGTGGAGGTGATTACCCGGGAAAAATATGACGACGCTGATTTTGAGCTGGAAATGGAAGTTACCGGGCCGGATGATCAGCATGCGGTCCCGGTTGTAATGATCCGGGACGGAAACACCTTCAGAGGTGTTTATGAAGAAGCTGACCGGACCGGTGCATATAAGTTGAACTGGATTCTTATGCTTGACGGCAGTGAACTGATCGGCGATTCTGCGGTGATCACGGTGCGGGGATTCTTATTATAGGCGGTTTGCTCTTGGCCGGATTTATATTCGCAGGCGGTGGCTTGCTGAACCGCTTTTACCTTGCTCCCCGCCTGGTTATAAACGGGCACCTGTATTATCTTAAAGACATTAACAACCCTCATCCGAGCACAGATCGGGAAAGAAAGCTGCTTAACCTGACGAAAAAAAGCGAGCGGGAAGTGGTGATTGCTTTTGGTTCCGAGAATCCCGGGGCCGATTACATGATCCCGGAGAGTGAATATACCCACGAGATGGTGATCAGCAACCGGTGGAACGACCACCTGCCCAATTTTTTACGGGGCTGGAAGGCGTTATTCAGCCGGAAGTTGCTGGTAGAAACCGTTGTAAAATGTACTCCGCCCGGAGTGTTGATGACCGGCGGGAAAGTTTTAACCCAAAAAGTACTGGGCCTTGAAGAAGAATTTGAGTCGGGGGAGATCATATTCCGCTATCAGAACCTGCCTGGCAGGGGAGTCCAGGTGGGGCGAACCGGTAAAAATCTTCTAGAGGGCAAATCATAGATAAAGCTTAGGTTTTTCAATATTTGCTCCAGTCAACCAGAGTGACGGCATCCTCTTCCGGTTTGATTCCACCCAGCCAGTGGGGGAGCTTGTGGTGGGAGTTTTTTATGCAGGATAAAAATTACTTTGACAAGGTTATTCAAGACATATTGCTACTCTACGAGTTGACGCTGGCTACCGGGTTGATTTCTTTAACGAATGGGTCGATACTCTTCCGTATTTTAAAAATGTTATAAGTGACGGTATTGCTATCTATGGATGAAAAGCAAAAAGTACTAGCAGATTAGCGTTTAGAAAAAGCTAAAGGTACACTGAAAAGGAACTAAACCGGGGAATTGATATGGTTAGAGAAAAACTGGTGAAAGAGATCTACGAACAATGAGAATGTTTTCATAATCCGGTAATATAATCAGAGGTCATTCGACCGGTTTGGGTACGATGCGAATGATATTAATCTCATCGCCGTCACGCTCTCCATGCTCGCTTTGCCAGATCTCTCCGGTTTCTGGATGCACGGTCATGCCTTGCGAGTTGCGGTGGCCATATGTGTAAATTTCATCAAGTACATTTGCGTCATCGACAAACGGATTATCTTCAGGTGTCGTGCCATCACGCAGCAGCCGGATGGTTGTGCCAAGAACATTGGTCGTATCTTGTGATACATGATTTTCGAAATTCTTTTCTCCACGGTCACCGATAGTCATCTATAGGTAATCACCTTGTATTACCACGCGAGAACCATAATGGGACGTACCGCCCAGGAAAGGTTCGGCGACATACAGCACATCTATACCGCTTAATCTTCGCTCATCTAAGTTCAGCGATGCACGGGCCAGGTGGGTTGCCGAGTCCCCCGCTTCATTCGCGGCAGAATATGTTAGGTAGATGAAGCTATCATCTTCAAAGTCGGTCGACACTGTTACATCAAGCAAACCACCCTGTCCACTTGATACGACATCAGGAGCGCCGGCAATCTCTGCAATTTTGAGTGTCTCAGTATCGATTAAGAATATCGAGCCTGAATTTTCGCTGGCCAGCAGTTTGGAAGTGCCCGGCAAGAAATCAATCGGCCAGATAAGGCCCAGATCTTCAGCGACTATCTCAAGTACTGGCTCTACATCTCTGACCGGTTGGGCGATAGGTGCATCAACGCGAGCCGTTTCGTTAATAAACCTGCCCTGCTGTACCATATAGGCTGTCAAACCTGACAATATTACAACAGCGATAGCAGTGAGCAAGAGTGTTTTTCGTCTCATCACAGGCTTACCACCTTCGAGTGAAAGGATAGTTGAGGGTTTTAGTCATTGTATCATTTGGCATTTGTTGTGTCGATTGTCCTGGACCTGTTTGAAGGAAGGCCTTGCCGGTTGCTAGCCCGGCAGCAGGGGCCTTAAAGAACCGCGCCTTTTGCGGGGCTGAAGCCCGAGCACGCAGACCGGTAATAATATCTCCCGTCTTATAGCTTATACCTGTAATTAAAAACTATTACTGCTGCCAAAGGATTCTTTTAAAAAAAGAATGGCAAACCTGAACAGGAGGGTCGATCCACTTTATGCATGGCAATAAAAATGTCTTGACAGCGTTAGCCCCCTGGACACATATATGTCCCTGACAGGAAATAAGATATTGTAAAGAGAATTATAAATATAATAATCTCCGTTAATGGTGATCGGAAATAAGTCAGGAGCCAAAACCCGATGATTGAACAATTTTATTCCAACAGAACCGAACAACTTCTGGATGCCCTGGCCGGTAAAGTTATAGCGCAAAGAGCAGATACCCACCCCCTGGAACCGGTCGAGCTGGTGGTGCCGAACCGGAACATGGAGACCTGGGTGCGCTTAGGGTTAGCCCAGAAGCTGGGTGTGGCGGCCAACATGCGCTTTAGCAGGTTGGAGCAGTTCATCGCTGACATTGTTGGTAAAACCTGCCCTGGTGATTATAAAGTAGCCGATCTTGATATCATCGAAGCGGCTTTATTAGCCATCCTACTGGATGAAGAGACCACTGACAGACCGGAACTGCAGCCGGTGTGCAGGTACCTTAAGAGCGCCGGTGAAACTGCCAGTAATGAAAGCGGTGGTGAGGGGCCACCTGCAGGGATAGATAACCTGCTTTTAGGCGACGGCGCCGATATGCGGCGGGTCCAGCTGGCCGCCCGCATGGCGCACCTTTTCCAGGAATACAGCTTTTCCAGAAGTGAAATGATTTCTGCCTGGCGCGGAAGCGGCACCGAATATATGAAGCACCCCTTTGCCGATCCTTCAGGATTTGATCCGGCCCTTGCGCAAACCATTTCCTGGCAGCGAGCCTTATGGCGTGCCGTTTTCGCAGGAGGCGGGATCCTGGAGAAAAACCCGCCGCCTGAGGGCGGGCGCTGGATTACCCTGGACCAGCTTACTTCCGAAAAAGAGCTGGTTAACAAAATTATGGCTGCCGAATTACCCCCAGTTCACATCTTCGGGGTGTCATATGTTGCCAGGTTGTTCCAGGACCTGTTCGCACTCCTCGGTAAAAACCATCCGCTCTACATCTATACCCTTAACCCCTGCGCTGAATTCTGGGAAGATGTAGAGACGGAGCGGGCATACTATAAAAGGCTTGATAGTGAAATGAACCGGCGTGAAAGGCGAATCTGGGCCGGGACCGGTGAAACCAAAAACGATGATCCTTTCGGTCTTTTCGAAGCCGATAATCCGGCCCTGCGCTACTGGGGCCATCCCGGCCGTGAACATGTGCGCCTGCTTGGGGAACTGACTGATTGTGATTTTACTGATCGGTTCGTCGAACCTGAAGGCGGGGGCCTTTTGCAGATGCTCCAGAAAGACATCCTTTACCGTGAACCGGAGGACCGAGGAAATAAGAGCGAAACAGATCGCTGTGATCCGGACGAGACGATCAAGCTGGTAGCAGCACCATCGGTGCGCCGGGAAGTGGAATGGTTGGCCGATGAGATCTGGAAGCTGATGTTAAATGATAGGGGTGATCCGCCCCTGAGGTTCAGCGATATTGCGGTTATAATTAACAGCGCCGGGCGCGATATTTACCTGCCTCAAATCGAAACGGTTTTTGCCTCCTGTCACGATCTGCCCAGTAGTGTCTCCGACCTGCCCGGAACCGCCGGGAGCCGGATAATCGAGGCGATGGGGCTGCTGCTCAAATTGCCCTTTGGGCGCTTTTCCCGGGCGGAGATGCTGGCCCTGATGAGTCACCCGGCTGTTATCGGGCGTTTCGATAATATTTCTCCGGGAGACCTGGCAGCGCTGGCTGAAGCGCTGGGCATTATCTTTGGAGCCGACCGCAGCGACTTTGAGGACACCTATATCGACCAGGATGTTTACAACTGGGACCAGGGAATCAGGAGGCTTGCTCTGGGTGCCTTCATGACCGGTGAGAAGAGCGGTGATGAGCGTATTTTCGAAATTGATCAGGGTAAGTGGCTGGTTGAAGAGGTCTATGGTTCGGCTCGCTCAGCAGCAGCCCGCTTTGGGCTGCTGGCCAGGTCTCTTTTGTCCGATGCCCGTTTTGTACGCAACAGCAAAATGACTTTAACGAACTGGGCCCGCTTTTACGCGGCTCAAATCGATACCTACCTCCATTCAGAAGAGGGAACGGACGAGCGGGATCGCCTGCGCCTTTTACGCGCGCTGGCAAAACTGGAAGCGATGGATTTGGGAAACGAGGTCAGCGGCAGGGTGGCTGCCGAGATCGCCGGGCGGGCGATTGAATCACTGGGCAGCGGCCGGGGGCAGTACCTGGCCGAAGGAGTGGTTGTGTCCTCGTTTTTACCGATGCGGGCCATACCCTTCAGGGTGGTCTTTCTGCTGGGCCTGGGTGAGGGGCTTTTCCCGGCTGCCGGTCGCAGAGACGCCCTGGACTTGAGGGCTGCCCGGAGGCGGGCCGGTGACGTTGACCCTGCCGAACGGGACCGCTACATGTTTCTTGAGACGCTGCTCTGTACCCGTGAGCGGCTCTACCTTTCGTACGTCAAAAGAGACGAGCAGACCGGCGACCCGCTGCAGCCTTCAGCGGTTGTCCAGGAACTGCTGCACATCTTTAAGCAGGGCTACCTGGATGAGGAAGGTATGAAAGCGATTCGCTGTGATCCACCGCTGAGGCGTTATCATTTTGAAAATTCCGAGGAGACCTTTTTTGATGAGGCCAGGGTTGAAGCAAAGATCCAGGAGATTGCAAAAAATTGGCGGGAAAGTGCCCTGCCGGCTGATGACAGTACGGTGGAAACAGGGTTCCCGGCCCGGGGCAGTGTACAAGAAGAGCTGAATGCCATTCAAAAAGCGGCCGGTTATGAAGCCTGGAATAAGCTTTCTGCCATCCTGGCCCTGCCCGGTGATGCGCCGGTCCCGGCTGCTGTCACGGCAGTCCCGCGGGCGGCCTTCGGGGAGGAGGAAAGTTCCATTGAAGCTCCCCTTTACCTTTCTCACTCCGCCCTGCGGCGTTTCCTGGAGTGCCCTATGCAGGGCTGGGCTGCGTCTATGCTGGGCCTGGCCGAGGAGGAAGAAGACCTGGCTGACCGGGAGGAAGAAGATTTTGAAGTAGACCGGCTGACTGAAACAGTGCTGGTGCGCGGTGTTTTTACAGACTCCCTGGCAACCGGGGAAAGCCCGGAGGAGCTTTACCAGAAGCGTGTAGAACGGTTCCGCCTGGCCGGGCAGATCCCGGTTGGTGAACTGGGCAGGGTCATCGAAGAGCGCCACCTGGAGATCATGAAAGGCTGGCGAGCTGCGCTTAATTTGCTGGGTATAAATGGCGCCGGGGCAGCTGCAGGCGGACCAGAACGGCTGGAAAGGGTGCGCCTGGGCCGCTCAAAATGGCAGAATCCCACTGAACGCGTTTTTGACCCGCTGGCTTTAGATGTTGAAATAAAGGAAAAAGATCGTGACAAAAAGTTGATACCGGTGCATGTCGGCGGTCTTACTGAAGGGCTGATCAAAGGGCAGCCGGTAACGATTACTTTCCTGCCCAGGAAACCTTTTTCAGGCCGGGGCAAGGCAGCAGTTACAGGCAGCTTCCGTTATTTCCTGCGGGGAATGGTTGACCAGGCTTTGCTGGCAGCAGCTGGCGATCCGGGGATCAGTGATGGTGAACGGCAGATCCTGCTCTGTTTTTCTGGCGGCCCGGAAAAACCCGTCATTTACAGGATGCGCCTGCAGCCGGCAAACCGGGAAAAAGCGCTTAACTGGCTTTCTTCACTTTCAGAAGAGCTGCTAAACGGCCACCATGCCTATCTGCTGCCGGTTGAGGCTGTGATCACCAAATATTTCGAATTGGCCGGGGGCGGCAAAGGCCAGCCGATGCTGGCCGGTATGGCGCCTGAGGAATTTGCTGCTGTGATCGATGGCAGTGAACTGGTCAAGTTGATTGCAAATATGGCCGGTAATAACTGGTCCCGCTTTTCCAGCCTCTGGGGTCCGGTGCCGTCACCGCGCAGTTACCTGCCGCCGGATGCAGAAGAGGCTTTTCAGATGGTCAACCGCCGTTTCAGCCCGGTTTTTGAGGATATTATATCCCTGGAGGTTGTCAAATGAACACCGCTTATTACAAGCGTCCTGAAATATTGAGCAAACTGAAACCCGGAAAGGGCCATGCTGTAATCGAGGCTTCAGCCGGTACGGGTAAAACCTATACCCTGGAACACCTGGTGCTTGATATTCTGATCCAGGGCCAGGCGAAGATCGAAGAGATCCTGGTTGTGACCTTCACCGATGCGGCCACCAGGGAGCTGCGCGAGCGGGTCAGGATGCTCATCCGCCGGGTCTGTGATGAAAGCGGTGATTTAAAACCCGAAGAAGATCCTGATGATTACTGGATAATCAACGATTCGATCAGGAGCAGGCTCAGAGAGGCCCTCTTTCGTTTCGACGGGGCTCAGATTTCAACTATCCACGGTTTCTGCCACCGGGTGCTCTCCGAGCAGGCTTTCCTCGGCGGAAGGCTTTTTGAGCAGGAGCAGGCTGACGGCCAGGAACTGTTCGGATTTGCCTTCCGGGAAGAAGTCCGCCGGGTGCTGGTTGAGCGAACCGGTGCAGGGGAAGCGCTCAGGCGCTGGATCAAGGAGGAGAACTCGCTTCTGCAGCTGGAAAAATTTCTTTACCGCTGTCACCGGGAAGGCTGCCCCGATCGCTGCCCGGTTACCCCGATATTTGATCCCGGGGCTTTTTATGAAGAAGTACAAAACCTTCCTGAAATAGATAAGTTGAAAGAAAAGGCCCGGTCTTTTTATACCGATCAGGGTGGTTACAAGGGTTTCGAAAAGATCGCAGGCAGCCTTCTTGAAACTTGCGCAGAGATCGAACGGGAAAACTTAAGCCAGGCTGTAGAACTGCTTTTTAATTGGGCGAATAAAAGAATTAAGATCAATAAACAGGAAGACAGCCGTTTCAATCACCTGCAGCGGATAGCGGGGATGGACGATGCTCCCGGGATAATAGTTGACCTTTATGGCAAGCTGGAGAAAATGGTCGGTCTGGCGGCCGGTGACATCAGTTTTTTTGTCTACGAACTGCTTCCGCGGGTGCAAAGAAGGCTTTCAGCCAGGAAGCGCTCGCTCGGTTTGATCGATTACGATGATATGCTGCTGGGCGTTCTGGATGCGCTCAAGGGTAAAGAGTCCGGGGGGCTAATTAAGGCTCTCAGGAAACGCTGGAAGTTTGCCCTGGTTGACGAATTTCAGGACACCGACCCGGTGCAGTGGGAAATTTTCCGGCGCATCTTCATCGACGGCACAGATGAACACTTCCTTTATGTAATCGGTGATCCCAAACAGGCCATTTACAGCTTTCGCGGGGCCGATGTGCACACTTACGAGCAGGCCAAGAAGTACCTTACAGAAAATTGTAAGGCAGAGCGGCTGCCGCTGAATAAAAATTTCCGTTCCACGGAAGCACTGATCGAAGCAGTAAACGAAATCCTCACCACTGAAGATAGCGAAGGTGAATCTTTTTTCAGCGGTTTAAACAGCTACATTGAACCGGTAAAATGCGGTGACAGGAGCCGGATTGCCTCAGAAAACAGTCGTCCTGCAGCGCCTGTTCACCTGCTCCACCTGCACGGAAGGGAAGATAAACTTAATGCTGATGCGGTAAAGAAAGGCGTGGCCCGCTTTATCGGAGAAGAGATTAACCGCCTGGTGGATGAAAAAAGCGCTTTGTTCACCGGGAGTGGAGATGGCGAACCGAAACCGATCAAGCTGAGCGACATTTATATCTTGACCCGTTCTGCAGCGGAAGGGCATATGATCGGCCAGGCGCTTCGTCGTTTTGGTATCCCCCATGCTTTCTACAAGCAGGAGGGCCTTTTTCAAACCGCTGAAGCCGATGATGTATACCGGCTTCTTTGCGCCATTGATGCGCCCACCGATCCGGCGGCACGGATGGCTGCCTGGCTTACACCTTTCTTCGGTATAGCCCTTTTTGAACTACCGGCCTGGAAGGAGGCCGGTGAAAGTCACCCCTTTGCCACCATGCTTCACGATTGGAAGCGGCTGGCCGACGACCAGGCCTGGTCAAAGCTTTTTGAAACCATTGTTACCGGGTCCGGGCTGGTGCGGAGGCTCGTTTTTGCCGGCGACGAAAGGGCCCTGACCAACTACCTGCATCTATTCGAGCTGCTTTTGGCCCATACTCATACCCACCCGATTACCTTGACCGAATTGACTCGCAACCTTAAAGCGCACATCGACAACCGGAAACTTCCGGAAGGAAAAGAGGGCGATATCCAGAGGCTGGAAACCGACCAGCAAGCGGTCCAGATCCTGACCATGCACAAGGCCAAGGGGCTGCAAGCCGAAGTAATATTTATCGGGGGCGGGTTCAGCGATCCGCCCCAGGGCGATATCAAAATGAATATTTACCACCGGGATAACAGGCGCTGCCTGCATATCGGCCAGGCCTTCGGGGAAATCGAAGCTGCCGTGAACCGGGAAATCAACGAGGAGAACCAGCGGCTCATCTATGTAGCCCTGACCAGGGCGAAGTCGCGGCTTTACCTCCCTTATTTTGGGCCTGCTCCGGCAGGCGAAGATGATCATGATGGCTACGGATACAGCAGGCTGGGCCGGCTCTATAAAGAGCTGCAAAGACAGCTTGACCGGCTGCGGGAAATCGGCCAATTTGATGGCGGAAACCGTTATATTTTAAGGCCTGTTGACTGCCTGAAGCGGCTGCCGGGCGAAGAGAAAATTGAGCTAACAGCTGTCGGGTGGCCTGAAGAAGGGCTGCTTGAACTGCCGCCTTTAAGGACAGCAGAAGTTGAAAAAATTAAACCCCTTCACCGGGGTGTGCTCCTGACCAGCTATACAAGGATGAGCAGAAGCAAGACCTGGCAGGCCCCGGCAGCAGATTCAGATGATGGTGCGGCCAGGCGTGACGAAGAGGTAGCCGCAGAAGTTGGAGGTGGGCTTCCTGGTGCCGGCTCGCCGGATGTTTCCTCGTCAGACCCTGAAGAAACGCCTGAAAAAGTGGGCTTACCGGCCGGACGGGAAACAGGTATTATGTTGCACGCCCTGCTGGAGGATACCCCTGCTGAAGAAGTAAGAGGCAGGAGCTTTGTTGATTGGGCCGCAGATGAAAAGGTTAAGCAGCGGGCTGCGGCGGCCCTGCGCCAACACGGTTTTGCAGAAATTTTTTTAGATGAAGTTCTTAAGATGGTTTATGATGCCTATAATACTCCACTGCGGGCCACAAACTTGGAAGAAACTGTAACACTCGATCTGCCGGGTGGTATTGCCTCAGGGAAACGCCACTCTCCTGAAATGTTCTTTTCCTATCCGATACCGGAGGCAAGCCATCCCCTGCTCGGCGGTGGAGATACCAGCCCGGCAAATCAAGAGCGGCCTCCTTATCAAACAGGGCGCGGTTTCCTGCAGGGACTGATCGACCTTGTCTTCGAGCATGAGGATAAAATATACCTGCTTGACTGGAAAAGTGACTGCCTGCCTTCTTTTGAGCGTTCAGTTCTTGATGACCACGTGGAGAAAAACTATAGTCTTCAGGCTCAGGTATACAGCCTGGCCATTATGCGCCTGCTTAATATCAGGTCGAAAGAAGACTATGAAGGCAAATTTGGAGGTATCCTTTATGTTTTTATTCGGGGTATTGGGGAAGATGCAGAAAAAAAAGAAACGCAGGCGATCTGGTTCTCGCGCCCGCTTTTTGAAAAAATTGCCGGTTGGGAAAGTGCTCTTGTAAAACGAACTGCATGGGGCGGAGATGTAATCTATGCCGGGACGGACCTGGAGATGGCAGATGATGGTGAAAGGGGTGGAGAAAGTGGCAGTTAAAATTAACTGGACACCTATGGGCTGTGCGGCTTTTTTGGCCCCCTCAGGCGAAGAAAAACCGGATGGGGCTGCTGATTTTCCTTGCGAGTTAATTTCCCGGGCGGGCGAATTGAACCTGGACCCGGGCGATGTCTTCTTCGCCTGGGAGATAGCCCGCCTGGTTGGTGAAGATATGGGTTCCAAAAAGCAGCGGGCTTTAATCCTGCTCATTTTAGCCACCCAGGCTCTCTCAGTTGAAGGCAGCACCAGGCTGCCGCTATCAGGGGGCGGTTATTTTGATCGCATTTTAAACGATTTGCAGGCAGGTGATGATGAAAAGGCCTTAATCAGAGTGCTGCTCAGCGAGGCTTGCAGCAAGCCTGGATTAGGCGGATTGGCCAATATTTTCGGCAAAGCAGGGGATTACCGGCCGCTGATTTTTGATCACGGTTGTTTGTATATCCAGAAACTACACGCCTTGGAAGGAAGAGTTGGGAAATATTTAAGGGACCGGATCACTGCGGTAGAAGAGATCAGCGATAGGGAACCGGATGCTGACGAACCGGCGGCTGTAAACTTTGAACAGGCTTTAGAGGAGGTATTTGCCACCCCGCCCAAAATAGGTTCTGTAAAGGCCGGGCTGGATGAACAGCAGAAGCTGGCGGTGCATACGGCCCTGAGTGGCCGGATAACAGTAATCAGCGGGCGGCCGGGGAGTGGTAAAACTTCTATCGTGGCAAGCATACTGCGGGTTTTGGTAAGGACCGGAAGGCCACCTCTGCAATCGGTTGCCCTCGCTGCTCCTACGGGTAAAGCAGCTGATAGGATGCGCCAGTCGGTAACCGGTCACCTGGCGGCTGTTGAAGGAGCAGGTGCCCCCGATCGCCTGCTAATCGATAACTGCCCACCTTCCACGACACTTCACCGGCTGCTGGGGTACTCCCCCAGGCGGGATCGTTTCTGGCACAACGAGTTCAACCCCCTTTCGGAAAAAATGGTTATTGTCGATGAAAGTTCGATGATCGATTTGACCATGATGGATCATCTGCTGCGGGCCCTGCAGCCGGAAGCAAGATTGATTCTACTGGGCGATGCCGACCAGCTGCCTTCTATCGAGGCGGGAGCTGTGCTTAGAGATCTTTGCCGCTCTAAAGAAGCGCTAAAAGGGAAACAACGGGTTGTAGTTCTTGAGAAAAGCTACCGGGCCAGGGAAGAGGATTCTGCCGGGAAAGGGATTCTTGAAGTAGCGGCAGCAATCAATGAGGGCAGGCCGCCTGCTGAATCCGGGGATGGTTCAGCCCTGGCAACCAGAAACGAGGTTTCGGAAATTTTATTTGAAGGTGTGGAACACCTGGTACCGGGAGATGAATACCAAAAGACTGCTTTTCTAACGAAGTGGTATCAACTGCTGATCAACCGCCTGCCTGATCTAAACGAACGTCTTGCATGCACATACAGCTCCAGTCCGGCCGGTTTCGATCCGGAGAACAGCGCCAGGTTAAAAGAAATACTTGCCCATTTTGAAAGGTTCAGGATTCTCTGTGCCACCCGGATAACCGCAGGGAGCAGCGGTTCAAGTGATATTAATGCCTGGTTTTATCAACGCTGGCTGGAGCATCTCAGAAATAAAGGATTGATAACCGGAAGCCCCCATTTCCCGGTGGGAGAACCGGTCCTGATGACCCGCAATGATTATTCTTTACGCCTTTACAACGGTGATTCAGGGCTCGTCCTTAACGTGGTCATGGAATCGGCAGTAAGCCGGCGGCTCTCTGAACCGATGGCTGTATTCCCCCGGGGCGGCAGCTTCGTGGCTTACCCTTTAGAGGCGCTTAGAGGATGCCTTGAACCGGCCTGGGCGACCACGGTGCACAAGGCCCAGGGCTCTGAATATGAAAATGTAGCGATCATCCTTCCCGCTGTTTATGTCCGCCCATTGACCAGGGAACTGCTCTATACAGCTTTAACCCGGGCTAAAAAATCGGTGGTTATCGTAGGCCCGGAAGAGATACTGAAGCTGGGCATCAATAAATCCCTGGAACGTGCTTCCGGACTGGCCGATATGCTCTGCTGAGCAGAACCCGGGGGCAGCCCTACTGCGCAAGCATGATTCATTTTTCCTTAAGGTCATAAATATGCAATAGGACGTAAGAAAGTTAAGGGTGGTTGTTTTGCTTAAATAATAAGCAGGGGAGAAATAACAAAATGTCTACCTTCTAAAGGCAAAAGGACAGTAGGGAATTGCAAATAACTTTGACCGGTAAAAAGAGTTAAAGCGAAAGATGCCCAGCTCCATATAACAGTACCAATAAGAAAGTCCATGGAGCGGGTTTATTTTTTTCCAGCATCAATTACCTTTAGTTATCTAATGAAATCAATTAAAGAACAGGAAGGTGTCCGGCCAAACCTCCCGACAGGTTTTTGAATTGTTGAGAATGCAGGAGTTATGGTTACCGGTTATGAATTAATAGGCCGTAAGTCAGAGGATATTTCCAAATGTTTAAATAGGCTGGTGGCAACAATCGAGGAGATAAACAGTGTTCTAAAAGCAGTTGTTGTCGAGAAAGAAGAGCTTTATCACTGCTTATTCGATGTCTGCGAACAGCTGAACTTGGCCTTTTCTTAGCTGAAATTTGAAGTAATCATGCTCATCTTAGCCTATTTTCGTGTTATTATAAATTGTCAGGTGCTCCTTTTTGAGAGCGAACTATATTTAAGATCATGAATCGGGGGGATTTAGACACGTGTATGACAGCATTATCGATACTATTGGCCATACTCCGCTTGTCAGAATAAACAAGCTGAACCCAAAGCCGCATATATCACTTTATGCAAAACTGGAAGGGTTTAACCCAACAGGAAGTATCAAAGACCGGATTGCCCTGAAAATGATTGAGCAGGCTGAAGAAGAGGGGACCCTCTTTAGGGGTAAAACAATAATCGAACCTACCTCCGGCAATACGGGGATTGGGCTGGCGATGATCGGGGCCGTGAAAGGATATGCGGTTGAAATAGTTATGAGTGAAGCGGTTTCTATTGAACGCCGCAAAATGATCGAGGCTTTTGGGGCAAAAATAGTGCTCACTGAAGCCGCTTCAGGTACGGACGGAGCGATCAGGAAGGCTCACGAACTTTGCCGCAGATACCCTGAAAAATATTTTATGCCCAACCAGTTTTCTAACGAGTATAACAAGCTGGCCCATTATATAAGCACTTCCAACGAGATCTGGGAAGAGACCGGGGGCAGGATTACCCATTTTGTCTCTGCTATTGGCACATCGGGAACAATCATGGGGGTTGGGATGGGACTGAAGAATAAAAATCCTGGTATTGAAATAGTTGAGGCTCAACCTGTTGCAGGCCATTACATTCAGGGCCTCAAAAACATGCAGGAGGCTATAGTTCCGGAAATATATGACCCCACCAGGATTGATCGGAGAATTATGATTGAAACTGACGCCGCTTTCGAGATGACCCGAGCTATTGTCTCCCGGGAAGGTATCTTTGTAGGCATGAGCAGCGGCGCGGCCATGCTTGCTGCGCTGGAATTAATTAAGGACATCGAGGATGGCTTCGTTGTTGTGGTGTTTCCCGACCGGGGAGATAAGTACTTGAGCACAAACCTCTTCAACGCTAACTAAAAGACGGCTGGCCCTACACAGGAGCTCTCGGCTATTTAAGAGGTTCGGGTTCTTACAGGTTTCTCTACCTGGCGATTGCACCGGGTGGCAACATTAATTTATGGATCAGGTTTCTCCTGATGTTATAATGTCTACAGACCTAGATATTTATTAATTGAAATGAGTGGGACTATGAAACTAGTTGAACAATCAATCACAAATGACGAGTTAAAAGAAATGTCAACTAAAAATGTTTGACGGCCTCGTGAAGGCTGTTGTTGATATCGATAAGGAAATCATGGTTGTAGATGCAGAGATGCATGCAGATCAAGAAGATTAACTCCTGCAGCTTGGTTCCGAGCAAAAGAATCTGTGGGGTATAAATTTCTACCCGGAACACATCGGTACCGAAAACTATATTGAATTTGATGCAATGATCAATCTGCGGCCTTCGCAGAATAACCGGTCACGTGATGTTGAAAACCAGGAGACCAGAGAAAAAATAATAGCAATAGTTGAAAAGCTGGTGATCAAATGACTATCCACAAGGATATGGCTGAGGGACGCTGGTTTGAACTTTCACTTATCGAACAGCTGGCCAATATTGGTGCAGATGTGGAGCGTGCGATTCGTTGGAAACATAAAGGTAATGAAGAATATTCCCTGGGTGCTTTCGAGCGAGCGCTCGAACTGATCTACCTGACCGTGGAAGACCCAAAAAATAGGGGCAGATTAAGGGAAGTGTTGAGAACCCGGGAAGCACTGATAGACTATTTTTTATTTGATAACGTATACAATATCACCGCTGAGCAGTGGCAAAATTATTTTTACCAGTTTAATTATGCGGCAGCTGTAAGTAAAGGCCGTTAAATAATGAAATAAGGCATAAAAAGTTAAAGGTTTAAGCTTCCAAGCTGTATGGGTGCAATTTAACCGGCAAATACTGAGTGTAATTATAAAAATCTTATTCTGAATAAGGAAATTTATGAGAATATACGGTGCTGATTTTAGCGGAGCCAGGGATGCCAGCCGGGGGATCTTCTATGCCGGGGGAGAAATATTTTAAAGCTGATTTGGTATAATGCAGCTGCCGGATCGATTTTTAACTAAGATTACTTGATCGGGAAGTAAACCAGTTAGAATTGCCAGGAGGACAATCGGTGAAAGAAGCATCTCAGATTTTTAACAGCGGGAATTTAAAACTTGAAGGGGTTTTACACCTGCCCCGGACAAATGGCGAAAAATTACCGGGAGTGGTGCTTTGTCATCCCCACCCCCAGTACGGGGGCAATATGGATAATAATGTGGTTGTAGCAGTAAGCAGGGCTCTGTCTGAACGGGGATTTGTCGTCCTGCGCTTTAATTTCCGGGGCGTGGGGTTAAGTGAAGGGACATTTGATAACGGCGAAGGAGAGCAGGATGACCTGCGGGGGGCGCTGGAGTACCTGGCAGGTTGCCCGGAGGCAGAACCGGACCGGCTGGGTGTTATGGGTTACTCCTTTGGCGGCATGGTGGCCCTGGGGGCGGCTAACAGCTTTGAGCTTGTAAAAGCCCTGGCCGGTGTATCGCCGGTAGTAACCCCGGGGCTGATCGAGGGTTTAAGCAAACCGGCTTATTTTATCTGCGGCACTGATGATCAGGTGACTCCAGCAGATTTAGTGACCCGGGAAGCGGGAAAAATAAATCCACCCGGGCAGGTTGAAATAGTTAAGGGGGCGGATCATTTCTGGTCCGGGCATGAGAAAGAGATGGCCGGTAAAGTGGCTGCTTTTTTTGAACGGGTTTTATAGTTTCTAAGCTTTCCGGCGACTGATGGATGATATTTTTTAGAACGTTAAGGAAAACCGGAACTCTTATGCCCGGCAGTAATAACCTTATGATCCGCTTTGCAGATGGAGGATAATCCTGGATGAAGATTGTCGATCTTTCCCAAACCATTTATTCTGGAATGAACGTTCATCCCGGTGACCCCAAGGTCGAGGTGGCCCGCACCGGCAGCTACGAAGTTGCTGGTTGGATTGTGCGCAGGATCACCCTGGGCAGCCATACAGGAACCCATGTTGATGCTTTTTCGCATATGGATGAAGATGGCGAGCCGCTTGACCAAATACCTCTGGAGCGGTTTTTTGGTCCGGCCCGCCTGGTTGTGCCAGGCGGTTCTTACCCGAAGAATGTCGGGTTAATATTTTATGAAGATCCCGGAATTGATTCTCTTGAACCAATTCTTTCTGCAAACCCCCCTTTTGTGGCCGGGACGATCTGCGAAAACCTGGAAAGAGCTTTGCTTAAAAAGAAGATAGTAACCTATACTGATCTGGCAAACCTGGATCAGCTGCCCCTGGACCGGGATTTTATGTTTTACGGGTTTCCGTTGAAAATCAAAGACGGGGACGGATCTCCGGTCCGGGCTGTCGCTATTATCGAGGAATGAGGGTTTATTCGGCTAGTCAGCCGGGAAACGGCAGTGAAGAAGTAAGGAGAATGGCGTTAGAATCCCTTAAATCTGCAGCAGTGATCTTCAGCCATTTGTTTTGATCACCTAATTTTGGGAAAAAGGCAGTATACTCAAATGCTCCATCTACTACTGAAGATTTTTGGTATTCATTTAGATCCGGATCAGGGTTTTTGCCGGACAATTTTTGTAATAATATGTCGGCAGTGCAGAGTTTTTTGCTGTCATAGAAAGCTATCCAGTGGTTGTTTGTGCCAACCATTTCCTGTTTGCTCACTCCGGTAAGTTTTTAAGGGAGTTTTTTATGCAAATATGGCTTTAATTAAGTCCAGCCTTGCACTGTTAATGTAGCAAACGTTTTATTGCCGGACCCAGGCCGGAAAGGTCGCCTTTATCGATATAATCATTGGCACCGTTTTCAATTATAAAAGCGGCAAACACTTCATCAATTGTTCCGGATACGATGATAAAGGGCAGAGAGCGACCGCTTTCCTGCAGGGTTTTTAAGGCTTCTGGCGCGCTATAAGCGGGCATGCTGTGATCGGAGATAATAAGCTGCCACCTCTCGTCACCCAGGGCTTCTCTAAGGCCGTCATGGGTTTCAACCCTGGTGTAGCAGGGTTCGTAACCGGCTTTTTTTAGAGCGCGCAGCATCAAAATCAGATCGTCTTCGCTATCTTCAACAATAATTACCTTCAGGGGATCCATGGCTGTCAACCTCTCTTAAAGTATATTCGGTTTCAGAGAGGGTAAAGAACAAATAATCTCCTTTGCCCTCTTGTTCGGCCCAGAACTCTTTCCTGAGGTGATTAATAATAATTTTCTGCAATATCATTCTACATATCTCTGGCAATTCCTGCTTCAAGAAAAGGGTCAGGAAAAAGAGACCGATTTTGAATTATCATTTTTTCCATATAACTGTGATTATATTAGGAAGGTATAATAGACCTTTAAGCAGTATATTACTTATATATGCTATAACTATGGTCCTAACAGGAGTGTAATAATAATTGAAATTAATGATGGCAGTTAATCCGGATCCCGAAACGCAAGATAAAGATGCTTATATCTTCGCATTTAAAGCAGAGCAGCTTCTTGTCATCGAGGAAGGTGGAAACTACCGGATTCCAAGAAGCAGTGAGTTTGCAAGGATTAAACTAACCGGGATAAGAGAGCTTTACCTTGGGGGTTTGCATGACCTGCCCTGTTATGCTGTTGATCTTGATAAAAGCAATGTTGATCCGGATGATTTTTGCTTTACAGGGCTCCGCGAACTGTTTGGGCATGTCACGGAAGATCTGTTTGCGGTTGCAGGCTATGCTTTTCAAATTGTGCACTGGGATAGAATGCATCAATACTGCGGCAAGTGCGGATCATCTACTGAATATGCATCTGCTGAGAGGGCAAAAATTTGTATGGAGTGTAAAGAAATCTATTACCCCAGGATTAGCCCGGCAGTAATTGTAGCTGTAAAAAAGGGAAACAAACTTCTTTTAGCCCGGAACAAAAAACGCAAACACGGATTTTACAGTGTTTTAGCCGGATTTGTTGAGCCGGGTGAAACTCTCGAGGAGTGCGTGAAGCGGGAGGTAAAGGAAGAAACAGGTATTGATGTTAAAAATGTCAAGTATTTTGCCAGTCAACCCTGGCCTTTCCCCAATGCCCTGATGATTGCCTTTACAGCTGATTATGCTGGGGGAGAAATACGAGAAGATGGTGAAGAAATCGCAGATGCAGGCTGGTTTCCACCGGAAAATCTACCCAGGGTACCGGGCAGGATCAGTATTGCCCGAAAACTGATCGATGCCTTTTTAGAGGGACAAAATCCTAATTTTGCAATATAGCTTATGGCTGTTGAAGAAATAATATCGCAATTACCGGGCATGGTGCCCTGTTATCCCCGCCCTTTCGGGAGTGTTAAAAAACTAGACCCTGTTAATTCAGGATAAAGCCATGTCTTAAAGGATCGCGATCATCTATAACGAACTGGTTAAATGATGTAATATGTGCACTGCCTGTTATTTCTGGAACTACTGCGTTGAATTCGCCTACTTTACCGGCTTCACGGAGGAGCTTACCGATAAACCTGGTATCCACAATGCTGGCATAAATAAATTCAGTGTTTAAAGCCAGCTGACCCCTGGCATAAAGGGTGGCCATTTTTGCGCTTGTGCCTGTTCCACAGGGTGAGCGATCGGCCTGCCCTTCACCAAAGATAACCACGTTCTTGTAATCTTCTCCTTCATCTTTTGGTTGCTGGTAGAATTCAACCAGGTCAACGGTATTGATATGATCTAATTCCGGGTGTTGAACTTTAACCTGTTCGTTCACAGCTTTACGGATTTTCATGCCGGCATCGATTAACTTGTTAACATTTTTTGTTTCAACGTTCAAACCTATCTGGGCTGCCGGCATGATAGCAAAAAAACTACCTCCGAAAGCGATATCAAAAGTAATTTCACCAAGCTCGGGCACCTCGATTTTTAGATCTCTTTTATACAGGAAGGAGGGAACATTGGTAATAGTGACCGATTTTACTATTTTATTTTCAACCACCGCCCTGGCTTCTATTGTCCCGGCAGGGGAATCAAAGAATACTACTGTTTCTGGTTCAACAGGTTCAACAATTCCCGTTTGAATAGCTACGGTTATTGCACCGATGCTGCCGTGGCCGCACATATTCAGGTAGCCTCCGCCATCCATAAAAATAATTCCGAAAGAGGAATTTTCTTCGACGGCCTGGGTAAGCACGGAGCCAAACATGTTCAGGTGGCCTCTTGGCTCAAGCATTATTGCTGTGCGCAGGTGATCCAGGTTAGTTTCAAGGTATGCTTTTTTTTCAGCCATTGTATGCCCGGGAATACTTGGTAAACCACCAACAATAATCCTGGTCGGCTCACCCATGGTGTGAGAGTCAACGGCCATTATATATCTGGAAAATTTCATAATGGTCTCCTTTCAATAATTCTTCACAGCTAGCCCAGCCTGAAGCCGAATTTGACGGGATCGTCGGGATCAATGACGATCTGGTTAAAACCGGTTATAAAGGCGCTTCCTTTGAGCTGTGGTATGATGCCTTTTGTATTGCCGATTGCAGTTTTGTCGAGAATTCTGCCTTTAAAACTGGTGCCGATAACGCTCTCCAGGACAAAATCTTCTTTTATGTCCAGGGTACCTGCTTCGTAAAAATTGGCCAGCATGGCACAAATACCGGTGCCGCAGGGACAGCGGTCCAGCTGCTTGTGGCCGAAAATGCCTACGTTTAAATAATGCTGACTGTCAGGGCTGATTCTCTGGTGCAGCTCGGTAATATCAATTCTACCGGTTTTTCCGTATATGGGATGGGATACCTGCACAGCCTGGTTTGCCTTATCCTTGATTTCCATACCCAGGGCAATGAGTTCTTCAGAGTTTTCCCTTGTCAATTCCAAGTCGAGGTTTTCTGTATTTACTAATGCGACAAAGCTTCCCCCGAAGGCGATATCAAGGCTTATCTCACCATAATTTTCTGTTCTGATTTTTATATTCCTGGCGAAAACAAATGCAGGAATGCCGGTTATGGAGACATACTCTATTTCGTCTTCTGCATTGATTTTTGCTGCTGCTTTGATCTGTCCGATGGGGGTGTCGATGGTGACTTTAGTGAAAGGTTTTACCGGGGGAATAATCCCTGTTTCTATGGCAACAGTAAGGGCTGCGATGGAACTGTGGCCGCAAAAGTTCAGGTAATCGTCGCCGTCCATAAAGATAAGCCCTAAATCAGCATCTTCGCTAACATATTCTGTCAGGATTGCACCAAACATGTTGTGATGCCCGCGTGGTTCATTCATAACAGCGGTGCGAACATTATCAAGGTTTCTTTTCATGTATCGCTTTTTCTCGCGCATGGTATTGCCGGAGATGACCGGCAATCCGCCGGTAATAATTCGGGTCGGTTCTCCTTCAGTGTGCGTGTCAATCGTATTGATGCAACGCACGAATCGCATTTAATGACCCCCTCCTGTTAAATTGTCAACGTGTAATCTAAATACTATCATTGTAATTCTATATTGAAGGAATAAATCCTTTTAGCATAGAAGACTATAAAACCTTTTTAAAACTAATAAGGTCTATCCCGCTAAGCCACAGGGGACGGTTCCATCGTCTTCCCTTCGGCCTACGCTGCGCTTCGGGAGGCTCGAACCGCCCCCATGGCGCCGCTTATCATTAAACAAGGGCAATAGGCTGAGTAGTTGAGGCCTTTTATGATATCATATTGATATCAAGGGGAGGGGGCCTTTTAATGCCTGACATCTTAGTCCGCAATGTGCCCGAAGATGTTGTAGAGGTTCTAAAAAAGAGAGCATCTGAAAACAGGCGATCTTTATAGCAGGAGTTACTGGTAGTCCTGTAAGAGGACGCTTTGCAGGATCAGTCAAAAGCAGCCGAGCAGACGGCTATGATCCGGGAAGCATTATCTGAATACGGCAGAGAATATTCAGACAGCACGGGGCTGATCAGGGAAGACCGGGATCGATGAAGAGGTTTTTCAATTGCCCCTGTATATTATCAATTTGTTGGATCAAAGAGAATCAAAATTCAAGGCTTGTCTCAGGACAGCGGTGCTCTATAATAGAGACTAGAAAACCTGACCGGGCAGGGAGGTGGTACTTTGGCGCTACAAAATATTGAGATCAACCCCCAGTTTGAAAAAGCCCTGGAGCTGATGGAAGATACAGGCAAGCATATCTTCATTACCGGCAGGGCCGGGACCGGCAAATCGACCCTGCTTGAGTATTTCCGCTCCATAACTGAAAAGAATCTAGTTGTTCTTGCCCCCACGGGAGTAGCGGCAGTGAATATCGCCGGACAGACCATTCATTCATTTTTCAAGTTCCGCCCCGATGTAACCGTGGATAAGGTCAGGCGGCAGGCCAAAAAGAAAGCTTCTCCTATCTACAAAAACTTAGAGGCGATCATAATCGATGAAATATCGATGGTCAGGGCTGATCTCCTTGACTGTATTGACGAGTTCTTACGGATAAACGGGAAAGAGCCCGGAGAGCCCTTCGGGGGGATCCAGCTGATTTTTATCGGCGACCTCTACCAGATCCCGCCCGTGGTTGTCGGCCACGACCGGGCTATGTTTGAGCAGTTTTACGAGAGCGAATATTTTTTTGACGCCAGGGTTTTCTCAGAAATTGCAGTTGAGCACCTGGAGCTGGAAAAAATCTACCGTCAGAGCGACAGCGATTTTATCGAGCTCTTAAATAAGATCCGCAACAAAACCATTACCGGCCAGGACCTGGAGCGACTCAACAAGAGAGAGGTTGATGATCAGCTCAAATTGCCCCGGGATGCCATCTACCTGACCACGACCAATGCCATGGCCGAAGAGCGGAACAGGGCGGAGCTGCAAAAGCTAAAGGGAAAGTCCAACTATTTTGAAGCAGAAATAACAGGCGAGATTGATAAAAAAAGCTACCCGGCCGATGAATTACTGGAGCTGAAAAAAAAGGCCCAGGTCATGCTTTTAAACAACGATAGCGGGGGGCGCTGGATTAACGGCACTATCGGCACAGTTAAAGCAATTAATGAAGACAGCCTGGAAGTTAAGCTAAGTGGAGGATCAGCTGTAGAAGTAGTTCCCCACAAGTGGGATGTCTACCGCTTTTACTGGGATCAAGAGGTCCGGTCGGTTGCCGCAGACAGGGTCGGCTCCTTTGCCCAGTATCCCCTGAAGCTGGCCTGGGCGATCACCATCCACAAGAGCCAGGGCAAGACCTTTGACAGCGTAGTTATCGATCTGGGGCGGGGCGCTTTTGCCTCGGGCCAGCTTTACGTGGCCCTTTCACGCTGCCGCAGTTTTGAAGGTATTCTCCTGAAACATAAAATCAAGGAATCCGATGTTCGTCTCGATTTCAGGGTGGTCAAGTTCATTACCGGCCGGCAGTACGATCTTTCCGAAGAAAAGCTGCCCTTAGATGACAAGGTTAATATCATCAGGAAGGCCGCAGAAAACAAAGCGGAACTGGAAATTGTTTATCTTAAGACCACGGATGAAAAGAGCAGGCGGGTTATTGTGCCTGATAGCGTGGGCTCCATGCAGTATAAGGGAAAGAGTTACCTGGGCATGAGGGCTTACTGCCTGAAGAGGAACGAAATGCGCAATTTCAGGGTGGATCGGATCCTGGAGATAAAGAAGGGGGACAGTGTGTACCAGGCAGAAAAGGGCCCGCATAAAGAGAAGGCGGCAAAGAGAGCCGGTCCCGGGCCTGCCGGTATTGCCGGCTGCATCGATGTTGAAACCACGGGCCTTTACCCGGGCAATGATGAAATAATTGAGCTGGCCCTGGTTCTTTTTAGCTACGACCGGCAGGGTATTACAGAAATTGTTGATTGTTACAACGGGTTAAGGGAACCAAATGTCGAAATCAGCAGCGGCGCTTACCGGATGCACGGCCTGACAAAAGAAGATCTGCTGGGAGAGCGCCTGGACCTGGAAAGAATTAAGCAGATGATCGAACGGACCGATTTCCTGGTTGCCCACAACGCTGATTTTGACCGGGGTTTTATCTCGAAAATAATTCCTTCTGTAAAAAAGAAGCCCTGGTTATGTTCCATGACCGGTGTAAACTGGCGGGGCGGACGCAGCCTGCAGGCTTTGCTTGACAGGCACGGGATAGAACCGGAGCAGGCACACCGGGCCCTGGCCGATGTGGGAGGAGTGTTGAAGCTGCTTTCTAAGCACAACGGCCTTGGGAAAACATATTTTGCTGAAATGTTAGAGAGTTAATATATTCCTGGAATATAATAGGTGGTGTTACCGTTTACCCGTTTCAAACAGCATTTTTTTCGTGGCCGGATAGGTCGGCAAAAGGCTATATAATTTTTCCTTAAATAAGATATCACCCTATACCGGTCCGGTAAACTTAAGCTAGCTGCCCCAGATCGGGAGTTTATGTTTTAGGGTTACCCCTTGAAAACTAATGATTCAGACGGTCCCCGGTCCGGCAAATTATGCCACCCAGGAGCGGCAATGAATTAATTAAGGTTTAAGCTTTGCCCTGGCAGCGCAGCCAGTTCTTTTCTTCGATCAGGTCTGTTGAAACAGCGCTAAAACCGGCTTCTTTTAGAAGCTGCTCAAGCTGGACGGGGCTGTAGATAACCATTTCGCCGCTAGACATGTACCGTTCGTTTCTTTCTTTGAATTTTTCATCTGGGTAGACTGCGTTGATAATTAAGAAAGTGCCCCCCGGTTTCAGTACTTTTTTTATGGCTTTAATACACCGGGCTATATCGGGCCAGAAATATATAGTTTCCACAGCAGTTACCAGGTCAAACAGGTTGGCTTCAAAAGGCATGTTCTCCACGCTGCTATGTATTATTTCCACTCTGTTTTCAGCCAGTAACTGGTGGTTATATTTTTTCGACCAGGCTACACAGTCCATGGAGTAATCGATGCCGTATACTTTGCCTTTTGCAGCTATTTCGGCGAGCCTGGACAGGGTTATGCCTCCGCCGCAACCGATATCTAAAATAGTACTGGTGCTGGCTAAAGTTATCTGCTCTAAGCCCCAGCTTGTCAACTGGTAATGGCATTCGTTCATCTCCTGCATTGTTGTTATACCCTGTTCACCGCTGGGTTTCCTGCATTGCTTTAACTGTTTTTTTAAGTCGCTCATTTTTGTATGCTCCCCTGCTGCTAATTATTTTTACTTTAATTATGCTACTCTAAGCAGGCCGTGTTGTCAAAAGGGTTTTAGACTGGTAAAACAGAAATTAGAAAAGGGTTGTGGTTTTAAAACCGCCGGCCTGAAAGGACTGGGGTAAATGGATATAGCAGTTGTGCACGGTTACCTGCTGCGCGGAACGGGCAGCAACCTCTATGTATCTAATTTGTGCCGGACTTTTTGCCGGCAGGGCCACAGGGTAATCTTATTTAGCCAGGAAGATGAACCGGAGGCCTGTGATTTCATTTCCCGCAGTGAAAATTACAATGAAGATAATCGGACCACTTATTTAACCGCAGAACAGAGCACCCCTTATCCGGGTAAGTGCTTGCATTACCGCCCTCACCTGGGCGGCCTTTTGCCGGTATATGTTTATGACCGCTATAAAGGTTTCGAAGTAAAAGAATTCCCTGTTTTAGATGAAAAAGAGCTGGAAAACTACCTGGAAAAAAACCGCATCGCCCTTGAAACATTCTTTCAGGAAGATCCACCGGACCTGGTGATCAGCCAGCATACCATAATGCAGCCGGTTTACACTGACCGGGCCTTAAAGGCCTGCTTTGTAGAGAAATGCCGGCACCTTATAACAGTTCATGGCAGTGCCCTTAACTTTTCTGTGCGGAAAAGCAGCTTTTTGCGCCAATATGCTCTTGAGGGGATTAGGGGTGCTGACGGGATTGTCTTTGTCACCAATCACTCCCGCAGTGATTTTACGGCTTATTTTTCAGATCTGCCGGATCTTGAAAATAAATGCCGGGTTATTTTTGCAGGAGTTAATACCGAACTTTTCCAACCCCTTGAGAAACCGGATCAAAGGAGCAAGATGGTGGGCGAACTTAAAAACTTGCTTCACAAGGCTGCTGCTGGAAATAGCGAGGGAAGAGATGCCCGGGATAAAGAAGAGTTTTATGCAAAAGTGCGAGCCCAGTCTAATGGTGAAGAGATCAAGGAACTGATTGCCGGTTACAGGGATAAATTCAATTCCTGGGCCCCGGACGCTGATGCGGCCATGAAGCTGGCCGAGCTCGATTGGGACCGGCAGAAAATTATACTCTATTACGGAAAATACCTCTGGACCAAGGGAATTCATCTTTTAATTGCTGCTTTGCCTCTGATCTTGCAAAAGTATCCTAATACTATTCTGATCCTGGTTGGCTTCGGGGCGGCCCGGGAATACCTGGAAGCCCTGGTGGGGGTGTTAGATCAGGGCAAGTTAGACCTCGCTCTTGAAATGATCGAAAAGCCAAAGTATTTTATTACTGGAGGGGTTGAACCGGATCATAAAGAGAGCGCTTATAGTGCCGGATTGAAAGAGCTGCTCTCAGATAATCAGAGCGCATTGAGCTATCGAAAAGCCTGTTGGGGCAAAATTCGTGAGCGGGTGGTTATTACCGGAATCATGGACCATAAAGAGCTAAAGATATTAATCCCCTGCGCCGATGTTGCTGTCGCTCCGTCCATCTTTCCCGAAGCATTCGGTTTGGTGGGTGTAGAGGCACTGGCCTGCGGAGTTTTACCGGTGCAGACCTATCACACCGGTTTTGCAGATGTTGTCGATGTTTATGAAGAAGAATTCAGGGATGTTTTTAGTAAAGCCGGCATTAAAAACCTGATTTTAGATGAACATCTCGTTCCTGGCCTGGCTGATAATATTAAAGCATTATTCGGTTACCTGGAAGAAACAACAGCAGAAGAAAGAGCCCGGCTGGCACAGCGGGCTCACCAGCTGGCGGTAGAGCACTTCTCCTGGGATAAAATTGCAGAAAACTACCTAAAGCTTTAGAGGTCTGCTTATTGTTTCTGGTTTAAGCTGTTTCATGTCGAGAATTAATAAAAGAAGTAATATTGGTTTGTGTTTTTAATAAGTGCCCTCCAGGCCGGGTATAAAAGGTTCTAAAAAAAATCGCGCTTTCGATAATTACACTTTGGATACTTTGAAAAGAAGGTTCTTTGTACAATATTTATTGAATAAACAATTACCTTTGAGAACTGTTCATAACCGGGTTATAAATTATTCATAAACATATTAAAGATTTATCAATCAACCTCCTTGATGGAAACATGATAGCTCTTATCGTTAATTGTCAAACGGAAATGTTTTTGTTTCTGTTCCGGTTTCTGTACGCATGTAACCAGTTCATTGTACCACTTTTTGTGCTGCTCTCTTTTTTCTTTTGCTTCCTGAAGGGATACCTTGTTGAATGATAAATAATCACCCGGTTTGGCCTGCCCCAGGCGGTAAATCTCATACGACGCCACCGTGGCAATTTTGGGATACCCGCCTGTGGTTTGACGATCTTTCATTAAAATAATGGGCTGCCGGTGGCCCGGCACCTGGATTGCTCCCAGAGGAATACCATCTGAAATAATATCGGCTTTATCAACATGCATGATTTCAGGCCCTGTCAGCCTGTAGCCCATTCGATCGGCTGCATCGCTTACCTGGTAAGTTTCAGATAAAAAAGTCTTAATTCCCTCTTCGGTAAAATAATCTGTCTGAGGGCCCATAATTACATCTATTTCAAAAGGATTTTTATAAGAAGGCCAGCGGTTTTCTGGCAGAGCTCGTCCCGGGGAACCTTGGGACGCGAAGGTGGATAGCGTTTCACCGCCTTTAAGCCGGTCACCTTCAAAACCCCCGACTTTACCTCTCAGATAGGTTGAATGGCTTTGCATAACCAGCGGAATATCAAGGCCTCCTATAAAAGCCAGGTACCCTCTAGCTCCTTCAGTAATCCAACCGACATCAACCTGATCTCCGGCTTTTAGGTTTACAGGCTCATAGATAGAAAAGCTCTGCTTTCCGTTTACAGTGATAACACATTTACCGCCGGTAATTACCAGAGTAGTCTCCTGAAGCAATTCCATCCGGGGGCCCTTTAAAGTAAATTCAAGAGAAGCTGCACCCGGGTCATTACCCAGGATCAGGTTGCCCAGCCGGTAAGCAACTTCATCCATAGCCCCGGCCGGGGCCATGCCATAGCGCTGAAAACCGTAACGCCCTTCATCTTGAACCGAAGTAAAAGGGCCGGCGTCAATAATCTTTACTGCTGACACTTCAGTCACCTGCCTAAAAAGTTTTAAATTATACTCACCTCAACCCTGGCCGTTTTTTAAAGATAGGTTTTAAATTCTTCATCGCTGATGGGATAAAATTTTAAATAATGGCCGGGTTTAGGTAAAAAAGGATCTTTTTTGGCGGGATCGAATAATTTCAGAGGTGTTCGTCCGATCAATTGCCATCCGCCGGGGCTGTCCAATGGATAAATGCCAGTTTGGCTGCCGGCTATGCCTACAGAGCCTGCCGGTATTTGCGTCCGCGGGTTTTCCAGGCGGGGAGTGGCAATCTCTGGTGACATTCCTCCCAGGTAAGGGAAACCGGGCACAAAGCCCAGCATATAAATTAAATAAGTGGGGGCATGGTGAATTTCAATAACTTCTTCGGTAGATATATTGTTATGTTTGGCAACATGATCAAGATCCGGGCCGTACTCCCCTCCATAGGTCACCGGTATTTCAAGGGTTTCAGGGTTTGGAATGACCGCTTTCTGCAAATGATCTTCTATGCCGAGCAGGATCTCTTTTAGGTTATCAAAATCCCATATTTCGGGATCATAATAAATCAATAAAGACCGGTAAGTGGGCACGGTTTCAAAAAGTCCTTCAATCCTGCCTTCCTGGTTCAGGTAGTAGTCTGCTGCCCTGACCATGGAATTAATATCAGGATCAATGCGGTTTTCAAATTCCAGTATCACCGCTTGATCACCGGCTGGTACAATTTTAATTTCATACACTGATGTTACCTCCCCCCATGAATGACGGTCCGATTTGCCACTTCGCGCCTGGTTATTTATAAAGATATGATAACCGGTAAGCCCCGCTTTAAATTTGAAACATAAGATAATAACTTATAATCAATTACCAGAGGGAATTGCGGATCATTTTTACCTGTAATAAGGTGATCCTTACAGAGATAAAGGCTTTATACTGATCCCTTCTTTATCGAGTTTGGCTTTAATCTGGCTGGTCAGGGCGATTGCTTCCGGGTTGTCACCATGTACACATATGGTGTCCGGATTAATAGTAAGATCGTCACCTGAAAAAGTCTGCACTTTACCTTCAGTTACCATGCGCAGGACTCTTTCCACCACCTCACCCGGATCATGAATGACTGCCCCTTTTTCTTTTCTCGATACCAGCATCCCGTCTGAAGTATAAGCCCGATCTGCAAAGCTTTCCCGGGCTATGGTGAGTCCTACTTCCCGGCCTGCCTTTTCCATTTCAGAAAAAGGCAGGACCACAAAAATTAAACCCGGATCTACCGCTTTCGTGGCCCTGGCAATAGTAAGGGCTAAATCTTTCTGAACACTGGCCATATTATTTAAGGCGCCGTGCGCTTTTACATGAACCATTTTAATTCCGTTGGCTTTACAAAAACCCTGCAGCGCTCCAATCTGATAGATTAGTTCGTTTTCCAGTTCCTTTGGGTCTACATCGATTTTGCGGCGGCCAAAACCGTTAAGATCACTAAAACCGGGATGAGCCCCGACAGCTACGCCGTGTTCTTTAGCCAGCTTTACAGTATAGTCCATGATTTGCGGGTCTCCGGCATGAAAACCGCAGGCTATATTGGCGGATGATATATTTTTAATAACCTGATCATCGGCACCAAGTTTGTATACCCCAAAGCTTTCTCCCATGTCACAGTTTAAATCTATAGTTTTCATTTATACTTTCTCCTTTCAATAATTTATGCTGTTTAAGGCACCTTTTAGTATAAGCTTAGTGGATTTTTTTATTCAACAGGGCTTATAGTAAAATATATGGAAAAACCAGGTATTTGTCACCGGCCTGTTAAAAGTTGATATCTATCTCTATTTATTTTAAAGGAGTAACAAGCGTTTCATCTTATAAACTGATTAAAGCAATTTCTGTTGTTTCCTTCAGCAGGAGTTTAACCTTTAAAATCTCTCCCTGGCTAAATTAATAATATCTTTTATAGCAGCAGCAGCAGCTGCCCGGGGATCTGATTTCCCTCCAACAACTGTAAGATCGCCAAAAATGTCTGTTTCAAAATGAATAGCCTTGGTAGTCCCATCAACTCTTGCTAAAGTGTGATGGTTTTCCAGGGCTAAGGGTTTAACAAAAACCTTGTTTTTTATATCCTGGTTTGTTTGTTTGTAACGGTTATTTTCCAGGCCGCTTTCCCCAATTAATTTTATGGTTTTTCCTTTTAGCGAAGCTTCTTCTATCCTCTCAAGAGTAACTTCTTTGATACCGGCTACACTGATATCTTTTAATGAAAGCTCTGACCCAAAAGTTGCATTTGTTATAATAACAATCTTAGCAGCAGTATCCCATCCCTCGATGTCCAGGTCCGGTTTTGGCTCTGCAACACCCATTTTCTGGGCTTCTTTTAGCGCTGTATTAAAATCAACGCCTTCCCTGGCCATTTTTGTTAGAATATAATTTGTGGTTCCATTAAGAATCCCGCTTATTTTTTTGATTGTTGCTCCTGCCAGACAATAGTGTGCAATATCGACTGTAGGCAGCGCCGCAGCTGTGGCTCCGGAGAATTTTATTGATAAATTTTGTTTTGCAGCATTTTTCATTAAGCCGGCAAAATCGGTGACCAGTGCTCCTTTGGCCAGGGTTACGATATTAATTCCGGCTTTTATAGCTGCTTTAAAGTTGGTCAGGCCCGGTTCGCCGGTTTTCAGATCGGATGGGGTAGCCTCAACAAGAAGATCAGTTTCAGAATCAGAAATGATTTGCCAGCTCTTAAGATCGTCTATGCCATATCCTGGGAAATAACTTTTCCAGGGTTCCTGACTCGAATAATGATATACTTTTTCCAGGTCGAGTGGAGAAGAAGATATAACTCCACCCTTTGAACCTGCAACAGCAAAAAGCTGTAGATCAATACCGTATTGCTTTTTGAATAACTCATTTCTCTCAATCAAAAGTTTTACAAAATGTTTTCCCACATTGCCAGGCCCCGCAAGACATATCTTAACCCTTTTCATCATTAGGCTCCTCTTATTATTTTAAGCTATCCTTACAGCGAAACATATGTCGTGAACCAGAGCCCGCTAAGCCACGGGGACAGTTCCATCGTTTTTCCTTCGGTTTACGTTGCGCTTCGGGACGCTCGAACCGTCCCCATGGTACTGCTTAACTCTTAATTTTTCGCTGTAGTGCCATGGGTGCTGTCCAGATCGGTTATAAAGGATTGTCCCCGATTAAAGTCAATGCGGGCATGGCCGCGAGATATTTCAGGATTGTCGATAACAAGATTATTGGAAGAGCTGCGACCAATACTAAATGATTGCCTGCCAGGAGGTTCAGGCATTTTAGGTTGACCGATATTCTTAGGTGCAGGCGGGGGAACAGGGCTATGGCCACCGGATGGTCTCGAATTTAAAGCTCTGCCAAACAATTCCACTTCTATAACCTGGGTTTTTGCTACCATATCTCCAACGCGATGTCCTTTTTCATGAATTATTGCTATGATCGGCTCTGCCCCGCCAGCAAGAAAATTAAGGGCCGGTATCCAGCTCAAAACAATTGAAATCAAAATTTGAAATACATTTCGTAGCACTGATTTGCCAAGACTGCAGGGGATGTTGCTTTCTAGATTAACTACCATCAAGCTTGCTGCTTTTTTGCCCCAGCTTTGCCCTGCACCGAAACCGTCGCGGCAAAGGGAATAAAAAAGCGCCCATAAGCTACCCACGATTATTAATGCAATTAAAAAGCCAATAGACCCAGCACCAGGAGATCTTCCTGAGAAAATTTGTCCCATCAGCGGCCCTAAACCAATAATCAGAAAAATACCCACCGGTACTCCGCCAATTAAAAGATCCAGGATATAAGCTAAGATTCTTTTCCCTAAAGCTGCTTTAGGATATGCATAGAGATTAAGAGCACTCTTACTATCAACCATTATGCAACCTCCCCATAAATTTTTAAAATGCGGTTTTACTATTTGTAATGATAATCAATTAAAGCAATTGCTTCTTTTGAGTGCATAACATTAATTATGGAGGCAATTTCTGAAGTGTGGAAATCGAGATTGCCACTAACAAAGATATCAGGTTTAA
>PWYU01000044.1 GCA_003567725.1 Syntrophomonadaceae bacterium
CCTGGAAATAGCTCCCGATATCGACGGGGCCATGGAAGATATAGCGCTGTTCGTGGAAGCCTACAACGAGGCTAACGCTTTCGTGCGGCGGGGGCAGGATGAAGATGACGGCCCCTTGCAGGGCAGCGGGGATGTAATGCGCATCGAAAGGCAGCTGCGCACGATTATCCACGGCCAGGTGCCTGAAGTGCCCGGCTCAAATCACCTTCGTGATGAGTTGACTTACTCGGGCACAGCTAATGTGACAGCCCGGGCCAGCGGAACCTACAGCGGGATTTCCAACCAGTTAATTTTAGAGTACAGGAACTCAGGTGGAGTGCAGACCTGGCGGGTTGATGGCAATGATTTTAAATCCGGTGATGAAATCTACGGTCTTACCATCGATATTGAGCAGCTCAGTGACCCTGCCCACAGAGACACCCTGATCTTGAATGTCAGCCCCCCTACAAAAGAGATTAAGCACCAGAGCTTATCGGCTGTAGGTATTATGGCAGAAGATGAAAAAGGCGTGCTCCGGGTTGATGAAGCCAAATTGCGGGAAGCCTTGACAACCGATCCTGAAAGCGTCTACCGCTTGTTTGCCCGCGAGGCCCCGGTAGATTCTGCCGGAAATAAAAGAGGGCCGGACGGGATAGTGCGCCAGATCCAACAGCGGGTGGCTTCCATGATCGGCCCCGGTGGTTTGGTGCAGAACCGAACAGCTTCTCTGCAGAGAGAAATGCGGCAGTTTGCCGATCGGATTGAAATGATCGAACGGCGCCTGGAGATGCGCGAGGAACGCCTGGTGCGCCAGTTTACCTTTATGGAACAGTATATTGCCCGTATTCAGGAACAGACCGGCCTGGTGGCCAGTTTTGAAGCCATGCAACAGCAGACCGGCAGTTAATCAAGCTGTGCAGATAAATTAGATTGGAGTGAAAAAAAGATGAATGCCATGAATAATCCTTATCAGAATTACCGCCGCAACCAGATTGAGACAGCCGACCAGGCTACCTTACTGCTTATGCTTTACAGCGGGGCTTTGAAAAACTTAAAAGCGAGCCGTAAGGCCATGGAAGAAAATAATATTGAAGAGGTCAACCATCAACTGGGGAAAGCACAGGATATTTTGTGCGAACTGATGGGCTCACTGAATCCTGATGTACCTGAAATATCTGGCAACCTTTTCCAGCTTTATGAGTACATGCACTATCAGCTGGTGCAGGCCAATATTAAAAAAGATCCTGCCCTGGTGGAAGAAGTGGAAAATATGATCAATACTTTACTTGAAGCCTGGCAGGCGGCAATTAACAGTGAAAAAGCTGAATTAAAGGCCAACGCAGATGAAGAGGGTACAGAAAGAGTTACTTCCGTTGAGAAGAAAGGCTAAGTATGGCTAAAGCGGGGGTTAGTTAACCCCGCTTTTTACCTTTACGCTCAGATTACCGCCGGGGTTAGACGGGCAGAGCTGCCCATCAAGCCCCGGTGGCAGGGCGCTTTACCTTCAAGATTGATTATTCTTCCCTGAACAGCTTTAGAATGCGCTAAAACGACAGAAAGGAGCTTGTCGTTTTGACCAAGATGCCGGCAGCTTTAAAAATAGTGTTTACATATGTCCCGGCCATACTGGTCCTGGCTTTTTTGAGCAGTTATGCCTGGTGGGTTACGGCCGCGGCGGTCTTTTTGGCCCTGGGCGGATCCTTTATCCTGTGGGCCTTATTATTCGCCGACAGCGGGCAGGCGGCGGAAGCGGTCAACCTGCAGAGAGGCCGTTACAGGGAAGAGTTTCAAAATCTTTTAGCTCACACCACTTCCACCGGCAGCTCCATGGTTTTTGCCTCGCGCAAGATTACCCGCAGCACCCAGGAAATTAAGGCTTCCCTGGAGGAGCTGGCTTCCACCCTGGAAGGGTTTTCTGAAGGTAACAGCCAGGTGGCTAAGGCGGTGGAAGGGGTTAATCAGCAGCTTGTAACTGTTGAAGGTCAGGTAAAAGAGGCAGTTGCAGCCGGTGAGGAGCTTAAAATCCAGGCCGATCAAAACCGGGGAGCGGTGGTTAAAAGCGAAGATACCCTTTGCCGGTGGGAAGATATTATGAAAGAGAATGAAACCGCCATAGCCGAAGCCGGCCGGGTGGCCGAAGAACTGGCCACTTTTTCTAACAATATTTACTCGGTGGTGGACACCATCAAGGGGTTTGCTAAACAGACCAACCTTCTGGCTTTAAATGCCGGCATTGAAGCATCAAAGGCCGGCGAACACGGCCGCGGTTTTGCCGTGGTGGCCAGTGAAGTAGGTAAGCTCGCGACCAGTTCGGCCAAGGCTGCAGAAGAGATAGCGCGCCTCATTGGCGAAGCGGACGGCCTGATTAAGGGCGTTAAGGAGAAAACCGCTTGTTCCCGCGATGCGCTGGCTTCCCAAAAAAGTCAGAGCAGGGAGCTGCGTTCTTCCTTTGAAGAGATAGCCGGGTACTCCGGGGGCACAGCAGAGAAGGTTTCTGAAATCAAAGGCTTTAATGAAGGGCTCTATGAAGCGGTAATGGAAATTAAAGGGGCAGCGGAAAAGGTTTCAGCAATTACCGGGCGCTCGGCCTTGATTTCAGAAGAGCTCAAAGACAGCTCTTTTGATCAGAGGGAAAGAATCGGGGTTATCAGCGCTGCTGCCCTGCGCCTGAACCGCCTGATTGAGCAGTTCAAAAAAGATTCCGACCGCTACAAGATCCCTAAGGTCGGCTATATTAACTGGGGCAGTGAAATTGCCGCTGCTCATTTTCTCAAGCACTGGTACAAAAGGGATAGCGGCCGGGATATTATTTTGGTTGAAGTAGACGGGGATTCGCTGGAGGAAATGTACAGCGCCCTGGCCTCGGGTGAATTTGACTCCACCGTTTCCTGCTGGACGCCCGGCATGCACGATTATTATATTGATCAGCACCCCGGGATGCTTGAAGTGCTCGGTACAAACCTGGCCGGGGCTAAAACCGGTCTGGTCGTGCCGGACTATGTAACAATAAAAAGTATTGCTGATTTAAAGGCCCATGGGGAAAGGTTTAATAAAACCATTTACTCCCTTGAAAAGGAAGCGGGCGTTACCCGGCAGGCCCAAAAAGCGCTTGCTGATTACGGGCTTGATTATCAGCTGGCTTACGGAAACAGTGGTAAGCTCAGCACCATGCTTGAAAAAGCGCTTAAAGATAAAAAATGGCTGGTTTTAACCGGCTGGGTGCCCGATCTTTTAATGGAGCGTTTTTCACTTAAGTTTTTAGAAGATCCAAAGGGTTCTTTTGGCAGAGAAAAGCATGTTAAGACCGTAGCCCGCCGGGGCCTCATGCAGGATGATCCTAAAATCTACAAGGCTTTGCAAAACTTTCGCTGGAGCGTTAAAGACGCCTCTTCGTATATGGCCCTGGTGGAAAGCTGCAACACACCGCAGCGGGCTGCTGAAAAAATGCTTGAAAAGATCGATTTTAAGCTGGTTTAAGGCCCTGATGGGGCCAATAAAAGCCAGATCCTTATGTTTTAAACCTGCTACGCTTTAGCCCCTTTCCCCTGCAATTATCAGGCTTGAAAGAAGCCTTTTTTTATGCCCATTTCTCATTTGCGCCAATTGTTATAGTTATAAATATTTTAAAGATTGTTTTAACCCTAAAAAAGGAAATCACCATGCTTTGGAGAAATTTAATAAAATTAATTAGGATTTTATAAATGGGGGGCTTTGTAATTAAGAGTAAAAGCAATAAAAAAAGTTTGCCCAGAGGCAAACGCTCCCAAAATAATATAGATCATGAAGTTTTGTTTGCTGTTGAACACTGTCCGGATGTACTCTGGTCGTACAACCTGGATAAGCAGTGCTGGAATTATATCAGTCCTTCGGTGAAATATTTGAACGGTTACGGGGTAGAGGAAGCGATGGTTTTTAGCCTGGAAGAGATTTTTACTCCCTCCACCTATCAATACTTCATGGAAAAGCTGCCCCGGCGTCTGGAGCTATTCAATAAAGACGAAAGCATCCCCCATATGAACCGGGACGAAATGGAAGTGAACTGCAAGGATGGCACTACTAAATGGTGCGATGTTACTTCACAGTGTATCCGTAATGGAAATGATGACCTAACTTTAACCGGGGTGGCCCGGGGTTTGCAGGAACGAAGCCTGGTGGAAGAAGCCCTTTTGCAATCGATTAAAAAACACCGGGAAATACTGAGTTCCATCGAAGAAGGTTATTATGAAATTGACCGGCAGGGTAAGCTGACCTTTTCCAATGATGCCGCTTTCCGGCTATGTGGATATACCCGGAGCGACTTTATTAGCCTTGATTACAAAGAGCTGTTTAAAGATCCTGAAGCGGTAAAGCAGAAATTTAAACAGGTTTATTTATCAAGAAAGCCTGAGAGCAACTTTACTGCTGAAGTAATCCGCAAGGACGGGACCACTCTTTTCATGGAAATGTCCATCTCTCCCATGTACAGCGAAGATGATGGTAATGAAGTGATCGGCTTTCGGGGGGTGGCCCGCGATATCACCGAGCGGGTTGTATTTCAGCAGCAGCTAGAATATCACAGCATGCATGATCAGCTGACCGGCCTTTACAACCGCAACTATTTTGAAGAAGAGCTGGTGAGGCTTACTAAAAGCCGGGACTATCCCATCTCCATGATTTCAGCCGATGTGAACGGCTTAAAATTGATCAATGACACCATGGGCCACGATCACGGAGACCGCCTGCTTAAGGCCGCGTCGGAGGTGCTTACAAGTTCTCTGCGCGGCTCCGATGTGCTGTCCAGGGTCGGCGGCGATGAATTTACCGCTATTTTGCTTCGGGCTGATGAAAAAGTGGCCGAAAAGGTAATCAAGCGCATTAAAAATATAGTTGCAGAATATAATAAGGAGCAAAACGATCTCTATTTAAGCCTTTCCTTAGGTGCCGCCACGGCTGCTAACAACGATACCTCTTTCCAGGAGCTTTTCAAAAGGGCCGATGACCAAATGTACCGGGATAAGCTTTCTCCCGGCTCGAAGGTGCGGGGCAGAATTGTTAAAAGCCTTTTGTCCGCCCTTGAAAAGCGCGATTTTATAGCCGACGGACACGGCAGGCGCCTGGCGTTGCTGTGCCGTAAAGTGGGAGAAAGGGTAAAGCTTTCACCCCGGCAGATGGCCAATTTGACGCTGCTGGCCCAGGTGCACGACCTGGGTAAGGTCGGCATTCCTGAACCGATTTTGTTTAAAGAAGGGCCTCTAAGTGCCAAGGAATGGCTAATTATCAAGGAGCATCCGGAAAAGGGCCACCGCATTGCCCTTTCTTCCAACTACTTAAACGGTATTGCAGGCCTGATCTTAAAGCACCATGAACGCTGGAACGGCAGCGGCTACCCGCTGGGTCTGCGGGGTCTGGAGATACCCATTGAGTGTCGGATTTTTGCTATTGCTGACGCTTACGACACCATGACCAATCACCGCCCTTATTACAGTTTGAAAACTAAAAAGGAGGCCCTTAAAGAATTAAAGGATTGCTCCGGCAGTCAGTTTGATCCTGACCTGTGCGCTTTATTTATCTCTGTTTTAAAGGGTTGAGCAGATCAATGGATTGGAGGTGCGGTTTAAAGTGAGCGCTAAAGAGTATGGTAACAGGGCCGGCAAAAAGGGTAGTGAAGGCAGATGGTCCCCGGGCCGCTCTTTAAAATATCTCTTTCAGGAAAGAGGAAAAGACCCCCGCCTTATGACCCGGAGACGTTACAGTTTAAAAAAAATGGCACAGGCCTTAAAAAAATCTGAAGCCCGAAACAAAGCCCTCGTCGAAGCAGTGTCTGGTGGGCTTTTTTTATTTAACCGGGAAGGAGTTTGCCTGGAGTGCCAGGGGCCCGATGAACAGCAGCTTCGCGCCTTGTGCAGGGCTAAGCCCGGTGAAGATGATCTCACCGGCAGGCCGCTTCAGGCCAGTTTCAATCCCGCTGCCGCTGATGCGCTGCTAAAAGGGATTAAGAGTGTTGTCATGCATGGAGAACTGCAGGTGGTAGAGTTTTTATGCGGTAGTGCCAATCAAAAAAAACATTTTGAAGCGCGCCTGGTGCCAAACGGTAGCGAGGAAGTGCTGGCCCTGGTCCGGGAAGTAACAGCGGTTATGGACGATGAAAGCCTCCTGCAGCATTTAAGCCTGTATGATAATTTGACCGGTCTTTATAACCGGGTGTATTTCGAAGATGAATTAAAGCGCCTGGAAGGGGGACGGGAATACCCGGTTGCAGTAATTTCGGTTGATTTAGATGGTTTAAAGCTGATCAATGATGCCTTTGGGTATGAAGCGGGAGATAATTATTTAATGGCCGCGGCCGGAATTTTAAAAGAGAGTGTGCGCTGTTCAGATATTTTAGCCCGGGTGGGCGGCAATGAATTTGCCCTGATTCTGCCGCGCACTGTTAGCAAGGCCGGAGAACAGCTGCTGGTGAGGATTCGCAGGCAAATAGAAGATTATAACCGCAAGCATGCCACCCTGCCTTTAAGTATGGCCATGGGCATGGCCTTTAGCGAAGGGCAAAAACAACCCCTGCAAAATGTTTACCGGGAAGCGGAGCACTTGATGTATGAAGATAAACGGCAGCGCAGTATAACTGCCCGCAACGAGATCGTGCGGTCGATACTGGCTTTCTTTTTCTTTCAGAATAAAAAGACTGAAAGCTATGTTGAACAGATGCAGGAGCTTTGTATAAAACTGGGCCGCAAGACCGGCCTGAAGGAAAAACAGCTGGCTGACCTGGAGCTTTTAGCACAGATTTATGATCTGGGTAAAGTCACTGTTCCAGAGGATATTTTAAACAAGCAGGGTAAGCTGACTGAAGCTGAATGGGAAAAGGTGCGGCAGCATGTTGAAAAAGGTTACCGCATCGCCTCTGCTTCAAGCGATTTTTCAGCTGTTGCCGAGTTGATATTGCTGCACCATGAAAATTATGATGGCAGCGGTTATCCTCTGGGCCTGAAAGGAGATGTTATTCCCATTGAATGCCGCATTATTGCGGTTCTTGATGCTTATATGGCCATGATTAAAGGGCGTTCTTATGGTTGCCCCTTGACGGTAAAAGAAGCGATTCATGAATTGGATTACTGCTCCGGTTGGCAATTTGATCCCCGGCTGATTCCCCTTTTAGCTTCCGTGGTTTAAATTTCTGGTAACGGCTGGTCCAAGTTAGGAGCGGTTGAAGGTAACTGTCAGGCAGGCTCCGCCTTCGGGGTGGTTCCCGACAGCAATGCTGCCGCCGTGTTTTTCTGCTATGGCCTTGGAGATGGCCAGCCCCAGGCCGCTTCCGCCGTTTCGCTTATTGTTCTGGAAAAATGGGTCGAAGGCTTTTTCCAGTTCGTCCTTTGTAAAGCCGGGGCCGTCGTCCTGCACTATTAAAGTCCCCTGTTTTACGGTCACCGTAATCTGCTGCCGGGCATAATTAAGAGCATTGCTGAGCAGGTTGAGCAGGAGGCGGTGGATTTTTTCGGGATCGCCTTGAATAGTGGGGTTCTCATCGCTGGAGACTAATTTAATGGCAACCCTGTATTCCAGGGCCAGGCTGTGCACGGCATCGATGGCATCTTTGACAGCTTCCTTAAGGTTTAGGGCTTCAAAGCTGTAGCTTTCACTTAAGGTTTCCATCTTGGAAAGGTAGATAAATTCATCTACCAGTTTTTTCATGCGTCCTGATTCTTTGATAATAATATCTAAGCTTTGATCTCTTTCTTCTTCATCAGGGATGATCCCATCTTTTAAAGCTTCAGCATAGCCCTGGATCGACATTAAAGGGGTTTTCAATTCATGCGAAGCTTTCTGAAAAAACTCTTTTTGACTGTGATCATATTCAGCCAGGCGGCCGGCCATTTCATTAAAAGTATGGGCCAGTTCCTCTACCTCGTCGCCGGTATTAATGTCCAGCCTGCCGGTAAACTGCCTCCTGGCCAGCTCACCGGCCCGGATTTTAAGCTGCTGTAAAGGCCCGACGATGACCCGGGTGGCAAATACTGCTGCAATGCTCGATACAACAATCCCCGTCACGGCGGCAAAGGCTAAAATCCCCAGGATGCTCCGGTTTAACTGGGTCAGGACATCAAGCTGGGAATAAAGGATCAGGGCAGCTTCTTTCTTGCTGCCGCCCAGAACTACGGGAAATGAAACGGCTACCTGATCCCGCTCAACCATGCTCTCATTACCGTTTTCGTTAAAAGCCAGCGCCATAAAGGATTGATTGATCATTTCAACCCCGGGGGGGTAGGCCTCTAATTCGCTGCTGTCAAGGATGGTCCCATCCGGGGCAATCAGCACGTATTCGGCGTACGCAATACGGTTGGCCAGGTTGAAAAAGGCCCCGCGCATATGGCCGCTGCCATGCATACCCGGGTCGACAGCGCTGGCTGAGAGGGTTTCGGCCACGCGGTAGAGGCTGCGTACCGTATCGTTGATCAGGTACTGGCGCACTGTAAAACTAAAAGCCAGGGCCAGGACAATGAATGATATTAATAAAATGGCCAGGTAGCCGGTAAAAATTTTTTTAAACATCTAACTTGTACCCGTAGCCCCACACTGTGGCCAGGCTGGGCCGGGCTCCTTTCTCATGCAATTTTTTACGAATACGCTTCACTGTATTATCAACCGCTCTTTCTTCTCCTTCATAATCAAAGCCCCAGATTTTTTCTAAGAGCGCTTCCCTGCTGAAAGGCCGGTTGGGGGAGGCGGCCAGGACAAATAAAAGATCAAACTCTTTGCTGGTAAAGCTCAGCTCGGTGTTGTTTACAGTTACCGTGCGTTTATCCGGGCTGATCACCATATTTTCATAAACCAGTTCTTTTAAAGCCGGGTTTTCTTCTGCCGGGTTAAGGCGGCGGAAGATGTTTTTCACCCGGATGACCAGTTCCCGGGGGCTAAATGGCTTGGCCATGTAGTCGTCTCCACCCAACTCTAAACCCAGCACCCGGTCAAATTCTTCCCCGCGGGCCGAAACAAATATGATTGGTAAGGCGGATTGCTCCCGGATGGTTCTGCACAAAGATAAGCCATCCTGTCCGGGCAGCATGATATCCAGAACAAACATGTCCGGGTTGTTGTTGATCAGGGCGTTGTTCAGCTCTTCGGCCGAGGAGAAAGTCCTGACTGCATAACCTTCTTTTTCAAGGTAGCGTTTCATTAAATTGCGGATGTTATCTTCATCATCGAGCACCCAGATCTCTTTCATAACAACGCTCCTTTTAGCGATCTTTTACGGAAAAGTTCCCGGAGTTTATTATTAACATAAATATGGTTTAGAAACAAGGTAATGGAAAAAGGGCACGGAGACCGGCACTTTAATGCGGGTCTCCGTGGTTGTAATCTATATTAAGCCCGGGGGGTGCGAGGTTAATAAACCCGCCCGGGACGTTTGCTGTTAGGGCCGCCGGTATACTGTTCATAATGATGCTGTTTTTCTTTAAGTGTTTAGAACCGGCGGCCCTTTCTTAAGGAGCTTTTATTCTCCCCGGCGGCATCCTGCCTGCCGCCTAAAATTACCTTCTCCTCTTTCAAAGGCGCTTTTATGCCGGTTCTGGCCTTTACTTTCAAAACGTGTCCTTAATTCATCAGGAATAACTTTGCTTAATTCCTCCTGGCGTTCTTCCCTCAATTCCCGGTGCTCTTGTTTGACCTCCTGAAAAGCTTCATAATCGCCTTTTTCTCTTAACTCCCGCATTTTTGCTTTAAGTTCATCTGCTAAGTCCTGATATTCTGTAATGATATCCATAAACGTTTCCTGCTCCTGTGCAGTAAGGCTTCCTATAATGCAGTCAGCGTTTTCTCCTTCCCCGAATCCCTGGCCGCCGAAACCAAATCCGGCACCGGAAAAGGCTGCCAGAGCCAGGGTAATCACTGTTAAGGCTATAAAAGCTTTGCGCATTGTTTTTACCTCCCTTTAATAATCTGGCCTTGTTAATCTTGCTTTTTCAGTATAAAGGGCAGGATTGGCAGTTTCATGCCTTAACTATTAATAATTTGTTAAGATTATGTGGCAGGAAATATTTTAGCGATCCCGAAAAACGCTGATGTGAACTGATTTTTTAAGGGGTCATTTTGAAATCAAGACTTTTTGGCACCGGCTGATCTGCTTTAGGATTAGCTGTTTTAATCACCGGAGATAGTGGCGATAAAGATTCGGACCAGTTCGGGGTCAAACTGGCTTCCGGCCTGTTTTCTAATTTCCGCTATAGCTTTTTCTTTTGGCGCTGCGTTTTGATAGGGGCGGTGACTGGTCATTACATCATAGGCTTCGGCGATACTTAAAATGCGGCATTCAATGGGTATTTCTTTGCCTTGCAAACCCAGCGGGTATCCGCTGCCGTCCCAGCGCTCATGATGCTTGAGAATTAAATCGGCTACTTTTTCAAGGTCACAGGAAGTAGAGGCGATGCGGTAGCCCTTTTCTGAGTGCTGTTTCATAGCCGCCCATTCATCTTCACTCAAGGGGCCGGGTTTAAACAGGACTTGATCCGGGATGCCCACTTTCCCCAGATCGTGGACCTGGGCCAGGAGGGCCAGGTTAGCCAGCTGGGCGGAATGCAGGTTGATTTTTTCTCCTACAGCCTGGCATATATTATCCAGGCGCTGGACATGGCCCTGGGAAATGTAATCTCTTTCAGCAAGGGCCATCATCAGGCTTTGGACGATACCGTTGCGAGCGCTGTTAGTACGGTGCAGCTTATCCTTACACATTTCATCTTCGGCTTCTTTAAAGACTTTTTTCAGGGTTGTACCGCTTTTTTCTGCGGTGGCTATGCCCATAGATATGCTTAAAGGCAAATCGGGGTTGTGCTGGTTATAGTGGGTAAGCCGGTAGCGAATCTGGCGGGCCAGGCCTTCACTTTCTTCTTTGCCGGTGAGCGGTAAAATGGCTGAGAATTCATCTCCGCCTACCCGGGCCAGGATACCTGAATGGCCCAGGTTCTCGTTTAAGATGTTGGCACAGGTTTTCAGCAGCATGTCACCCGCAGTGTGGCCCAGGGTGTCGTTAAGCAGTTTTAACCCGTCTATATCGGTAGAGATTACGGTCAGGGGGTATTCTGCCTTGTTTTCCAGCTGCTTCAGCCTGGCTTCAAAAAAGAAGCGGTTGTACAGGCCGGTAAGTTGATCATGGTAACTGAGGTAGTAGAGCTTTTCTTCGCTGTAATCAAGCGCTTCCTCGGCTGTAGTCAGTTTGCTGATTAAATCTTCCAGCTCCCGGTTAGTCTTTTTAAGCTCGCTTTTGCTTTCTTCCAGGTTGTTGAAATAGGTTTGAGCTTTATCGAGCAGGCCGTTGATGGTATTGATCAGGACGGCCAGATCGTTGTTATTCTCGATGGGAACCCGGTAATCGAGGTTTTTTTCAACATCAATTTTGTGCAGGTGACTTTCCAGCCGCAGCAGGGGTTTATGAGTGTAGGTATGATGATATAGCACAAACACCATGGAGATCAACAGTGCTGCAGTTAAGGCGGTTAGAAACTCGGCCGTTAAGCGATCGCTTCCTGCTGTGAAAACACCCAGTGGAGTAAAGCTGGCCAGCCTCCATCGGGTCCCCGGGATCTGGAGCTGGGCCAGGTAGCCTTCTTCATCAGCGAGTATGACCTGGCTGGTCCTGCTGTTTTCAGCAGTCAGTGCAGCGAAGTCCTCTGCTAAGTGGCTGTAGTGTTCATCAAAGGTGATCAGACGGGAGCCCGGAACGTAATCCATTTCAGGGTGGGCAATAATATGGCCTTCGGTATCGATGAGAAAAGAATAGGCTTCATCTTCGAGGTTATTACTGCCGGATACTTCATTGACCAGGCTGATGATTTGTTCAACCGCTACGTCTCCGGCAATTACTCCCAGAAGTTCATTATTGCTGTCATAAACAGGTGCGGCAATGGTAAAAATGATTTTTTCGTTGCTGGCGTTGGTAAAGGCTTCAGTGAAGGTGGTTTGATTTTCTGCCAGTGCCTTGATGTACCAGGGCCTTTTTTGCAGGTCAAAATCTTCCGGTGGAACCCAGCCGCTGGCATTGAGCATCTGATTGTCGGAAGTTCCGAAATAGATTGATTCAAAATTAGGGTTGTTTTTTAGCAGGGTTTCTAAGTAAGCCAGGGCTTCTTCATCAGACCATTTTCCCAAAGATAAAAAATATCCGGCCGCTTCAATAGTCCTGGTTTTTTTAGCCAGCCAGCCGCTTATTTTTTCACTCCTTGAATAAACCGCCAGTTCGGTTGATTTTTCGGCCGTTTCAAGCAGCCGGCGGCTGGTGACATGGTAATTGTAGAACCAGCCGCTAACAAATATAATAATCATCATAAAGGCTAAAAGATATAAATTCCTGACTAAACGATACAATAACCTTTCTCCTTATCATCTTTATGGCGAAGATGCCATTTTCTCAAGGTTTTTGCCCCGACAGGCGGTATGATGCTATTATTTTTCTGTTGTTGTTAAGCGGTGGACCTAGAATACTCTGGTTTATTGAAGGTCTGATCTGATCTTGATGCAAGTAGGGTAATTTTCTGAGCACCCAATATTTTTACTTGTAAAAAAACCGGTTAAATCAATTGTGCCCCCCGGTTCACATATCGGGTCTCCTTTAGAACCGGTGAATTAAGTTGGAATATAAGTATTAGACCCCGCCCGGCCAAAATCCTTTATTTTTATTAAAAAAATTGCCATAAAAATCGGCCTGCCTGTTCAACCTTTGGACAGGGTTGTAATAATTAGGCCAGCCATGCTATAATAATATAAAGTCTATAGATAATATATGAAATGATTTAAGGAGCTGATTTTAAATGTCCGATCATAATCAAATGTCTAATCATAATCAAAGAGAAACCAACCGGCTGATCAATGAAAAATCGCCCTACCTGCTGCAGCATGCCAGTAATCCTGTCGATTGGTACCCCTGGGGTGAAGAAGCTTTTTTAAAGGCTAAAAGGGAAGATAAACCGGTATTTTTAAGTATTGGCTATTCCACCTGCCACTGGTGCCATGTCATGGAAAAGGAGTCTTTTGAAGATGAAGAAGTGGCCGAGATTCTAAATCAAGATTTTGTGGCCATCAAGGTAGACCGGGAAGAGCGCCCGGACTTAGACCAGGTCTATATGACTGTTTGCCAGGCCATGACCGGGCAGGGTGGCTGGCCGCTTACCATTTTTATGACCCCTGATAAAAAGCCTTTTTTTGCCGCCACTTACCTGCCCAAACATTCCCGCATGGGGATAAGCGGCCTGGTCGAATTTTTACCCAAAGTGGTTGAAATCTGGCAGCTGGATAGGCAGAAAGTAGAGCAATCGGCTGAAGAAATAACCTCAGCCCTGCGCAGGCAGGCTGAAGGCGATGATTTGCAAGAGGGCCAGAAAACTGAGAGCCTTCCCCCTGAAGCTATCTTAAAAGAAGCTTTCCAGGGTTTAAAGAAGAGCTCAGATGAGCAAAACGGCGGTTTTGGGGGAGCCCCTAAATTTCCTTCTCCGCACCAGCTTATCTTTCTGCTGCGCTACTGGAGAAGAAGCGGTTCTGAAGAGGCCCTTCAGATGGCCGTTAACACTTTGCAGAAAATGTATTCAGGCGGTATATTCGATCAGCTCGGTTACGGGATGCACCGTTATTCCGTAGACCGGTACTGGCTGGTGCCGCATTTTGAGAAAATGCTTTACGATCAGGCTACCACTGCAGAAGCGGCCTTAGAAGCTTACCGGGCATCGGGTGATCCGGAAATGGCCGCTTTCAGCCGTAAAATATTCAGCTATGTTTTAGATGAACTGCAGTCGGAAGAAGGTGGATTCTATTCAGCTGAAGATGCCGACAGCGAGGGGGAAGAAGGTGTTTTTTATGTTTTCAGCCGAAAGGAATTTATAACCCTGCTCGGCCAGGATAAAGGAGCCCTTTTGGCCGATTATTACGGGGTGTCAGATGAAGGAAATTTCGAAAAAGGGAAAAGCGTGCTGCACCGCCCTTATGCTGACCGGGACTTTTGTCTTCAAAAAGGGCTTACAGAAGAGCAGCTGCAAAGCCTGCTCAAAGAAGGACGGGAAGTGCTTTTAAAGGCCCGCTCCAGTAGAGAGCGGCCATTTTTGGATGATAAAATTATAACAGCCTGGAATGGAATGATTATTGCAGCTTTAGCGAAGGGCGCGGTCATTTTAGGCGACCAGCGTTATGCTGATGCTGCGGGCCGGGCGGCCGACTTTATCCTTGAAAAAATGACGGCTGAAGATGGTCAGCTGTACCGCCGTTACCGTGATAATGAAGCGGCCATAGCTGCCTTCCTGGAAGATTACGCCTTTTTAGCGCGGGGACTGCTGGAGTTATACCAGGCTACATCTGACATAGCCCGGCTTGAGCAGGCTAAAAAACTGGTTGCTGAAATGGATCCCTTTTTAAATCAGGATAAGGGCAAGCTTAAGTTCAGCACAACCGAAGAAGATCTTGCTGATTTACCGCTTTATGTGGAAGCTTATGATGGAGCGGTGCCCTCAGGTGTTTCAGTGGGGGCAGAGCTATACCTGCGGCTGGGCCGGTCTTCAGGTGATAAAAACCTGGCCCGCAAAGGTAAGCTTTTGCTAAAAGCCCAGTTTGAAATGCTAAAGCGATTTCCTACCGGGCATACCGCCATGCTTTCTGCTCTTGATTTCGCACTTGAGCACTTCGGCCAGGAAGACCTTTTATAACTCAAAGCGGTTTAATGATCTGTGAGGGCGGGGTCAGGCTTTGTTCGATTTAAAGTGCGGAATTACTTTTCTTACCCCGCCCTTGGGATTTGCTACATCGCCCCTGTAACGGGGAATGATATGGATGTGGAAGTGAAAAACCGTCTGGCCGGCAGCCGGGCCGATATTGGCCCCGATGTTGTAACCGTCAGGTTTATATTTTGCCTGCAGGTAATCTTTAACATCGTACGTCAGTTTGGTTATGGCTGCCTGCTCTTCAAAGCTGGCCTCAAAATAGGTTTCTACATGACGCCTGGGTATAATCAGGGTATGGCCTTTGCTGGCCGGGCAGCCGTCATAAAAAGCGAGGGCCAGATCGTTTTCAGCGATTATTGATAGGTTGCCGCGCTGGCAAAAAACGCATTGCTTCATAGAATAAATCCTCCCCTGGCAGACTAGATTTTCCTGCTGGTGCCGGTATAAACCGGCCCGCCCTTAACTATAACATAATTTGAGCTCTGACAGTTACTTCCCTGCGATATCAGCTGCACCATGATCGGCAGAAGGATTTTTTCACGCTGTGGTGAATTATGTTTAGAAGCTTGTACCTACTCAGCCTATTGCCCTTGTTGAATGATAAGCGGCGCCAAGGGGACGGATCGAGCGTCCCGAAGCGCAGCGTAGGCCGAAGGGAAGATGATGGAACCGTCCCCGTGGCTTAGCGGGTATGCCTGAGCGGATCAAAGCGAAAGAACTGTCGAACATAACAGGAGAGGAGCCAGCAGCATTGAATGATTTAAGCAGAGCGGAAAGGTTTTTAAATGCCTATGCAGCCATCGAAAAAGAGATGAAAAGAATTCTTGATTCTAAAGATCACCGCCCTTTCTCTGAGCTGGTCAATAAAAGCGTCCGGATTAATCCGATTATAGAGCGCTACCGCTTTGATCTTAAGGAATACGCCGAATTGCGCAACGCCATTGTTCACGACAGGGCGGGCGGTGAAATAATTGCCGAGCCCAACAGCGAAGTGGTAAACAATATCGAACATATTGCCGGCCTGCTGCTGGAACCGCCGCGTGTCATCCCGTTATTTAAGAGAGAAGTGTTTACCCTTCCTGCGGGGCAACCCGTGGCCAGGGCGATCAGGGATTTAAGCAAACTGGCCTATACCCAGGCTCCGATCATGAAAGATGGTAAAATGCAGGGGCTGCTTACTTTAAAGAAGATCGTGCAGTGGATGGGACACAGCCTGGCCAATAATAGTTTTGACATAGAAAAGACGACCATCGGTGACTTGTTGGACCAGGTCGGGGCATCTGATCAGTGTGAATTCGTTTCAGCCGGAAAATCTTTGCTGGAGATTCCTGATCTGTTTTACCGCTGGCAGGATCAGGGTAAAAAGCTGGAGGCGGTTTTGATCACCGAAAGCGGGAAAAAAGATCAGCCTCTTTTGGGCATTATTACTAACCGCGACCTGCCGCTGGTGCATCGTTCTCTGGAATAAAGGGCAATAGAAACTGGATAGCGGTAAAGGTATTTATAAGATAGCTCTTTAAGATAGGCCTAAAAGCCTGATATTTTAGCATTATCAATGCAGTTTTTATTAATAAGGAGTTGACCGATGAAGGTTCAAAAAGCATTAACCTTTGGCCTGATTGCTTATATTATAGTCATTCTTGCCCTGGCTGTACTCTATTTTGCTGAGTTTGATGCCAGAAAAGCCGCTTGGAACCCCTTTAAGGCTGATTTTTTAGATAAACCTGAAGAGGAGGCGGTCCCCTGTGAAGAAGATGAGTCCCGGGAGGATCAGGTAAATTATTATGATCTTTTGTTTGGCGCAAACAAAGATCCCCATTTTTCTCCTGGCCCAAAGCCCGAACCGGAACCGGAACCGGAGCCGGAGCCTGAGCCGGAGCCTGAGCCTGAACCCTCAACGGCGACTCAGCAAAGCGCTGCTCCGGAAGGATCTTCTGTTTCTGCCAAAGAACAGGAGATGATCAATTTTATAAACTCGGCCAGAAGCAGTGCCGGGCTCCCTACCCTGCAGGTTAACAGCCGGCTTGCTACCGCTGCCCGGGCCAAAAGCAGGGATATGGCTGTTAATAATTATTTTAGCCACCATTCACCGACCTATGGCAGCTTTACTGATTTGCTCAAGAATTACGGTATCAGTTACCGGGCCGCGGCTGAGAATATCGCCTGGAACTCAAACGGCAATGTCCAGTCAGCGCACAACAGCCTGATGAACTCCCGCAGCCACCGGGCCAATATTATGGGTCGGGATTTTAAGCATGTGGGAGTGGGAATCCACACCAGAAGTGACGGCAGGCATTATTATACCCAGCTGTTTGTGGGTAATTGATAATTTAAAAACTGGCAGAAGATATTAAAAGTCGCTGCGCATAGCAGCGCAAAGGAGGTAGCTCATGAAAGAATATGACTTGATTGTTATCGGTGGCGGTACTGCCGGGACGAACCTGATTAATCCTTTAACCGCCCGCGGTTGGAAAGCCGCGCTGGTAGAGTCTGCGCATTTAGGGGGCACCTGCATCAATGTGGGGTGTATTCCCTCAAAAACCCTGATTAGCTCAGGGCGGGTGATGCAGACCGTGCGCGATGCTGCCAAGGTGGGGGTGATTGCAGAGCCTCCCCGGGCAGATTGGCCGGCCATGGTTCGACGCAAGGATGAACTGGTAGGAAAAATCCGCGGCCGTCATTATAAAAATGTAGACCGGAACGAAAACATTACCCTTTATGAAGGGCAAGCTTCTTTTACCGGGCCGAACAGTATTGAAGTGAATGGAGCAAGCCTGGCAGCCGAAAAGATCGTTATCACGACCGGGTCCCGCAGCGCTATTCCGCCCGTTCCAGGGCTTGAGCAAAGCGGTTACCTTACCTCTACTTCTGTAATGGCCATGGAAGAACTCCCGGTTAGTATGCTCATCTTAGGCGGTGGTATTATAGCTCTTGAATTTTCGCAGCTTTTTAACCGGCTGGGGGTGGAAGTAACTATTCTGCAGCGCGGTGATCGCCTGGCACCCAACCTCGATCCGGAAATATCAGCGGAAATCAAAACGATTTTGGAACAGGAAGGAGTCAGGGTGGTAGTTGACACCAATATCAGTGCTGTTGAAAGGACTGCCGGGCATGTAAAGGCAACCGATGAAAGTACTAAAGGGCCAGTTCAGTACAGCGCTGAAGAAATTTTAGTCGCTACGGGAAGAAAGCCCAACAGTGACTGGCTTAATCTCGAAAAAGCCGGCATTGCAACTGATCAACGCGGGTTTATTACTGTAGACAGCTCTTATAAAACCAGTACGGAAGCGGTATGGGCCATTGGCGATATTATCGGCGGGATGATGTTTACCCATAAAGCCTGGCATGATGCGGTGCTGCTGTCCCGCCATTTAGGCGCGGGAGAAAAGATCGACCCGGTTGACCGGTTTATACCCTTTGCTATTTTTACTGAACCCGAGATTGCCGGGGTCGGCCTCGATGAAGAGGCTGCTAAAAAGGCCGGATATGAGGTTAATGTCCATCAATACCCCTTCCGCTTCCAGGGCAGGGCCCGGGCGATGGAAAAGTATGCCGGTTTTATCAAGATGATCGTCGAAAAGAAAGACGGAAAGATTTTAGGGGCTTACATAATCGGCCCGGAAGCGGGCGAGCTGATCCATGAGCTGATTACTGCAATGAATTTTGGCGCCACTGCAGCAGATATTCAAAATATAATCCATGTTCATCCCACTTTATCTGAAGCTATCATAAATACAGCCGGGGCCGGGTAAGGTTGAACGGGCAGGAGGAATCCTTATGCTAAAAACATTAATCCTGGCTTTGATCATCATAATCGGACTCGCCATGCCCGGCGGATCGCTTCTGGCGCAAACCCCGGAAGATGAAGATATGTTTGCAGATCTTCCTGAAGAAGGGGATCTGCCATTTGATGACCACGGCCAGGAGCTATATATGGAAGAAGATCCGGATTATGAAGAGCACTATTACCGGGCCCGGGTATTAAACGTAGATGAGACCAAAGTGGATGAGCAGGAGTATTTTACCACTGTAGAGCAGGAAATACTGGTTGAACTGACCAGCGGCCCTTTTGCCGGTAAAGAAATCTCTATTTTAAATATTTTTTTCGAAGGAGATCCGGTTTATGATTTTATCCTGGAAGAGGGCCAGGAGGTGATTGTGGTGACCCTGGGCCCGGAAGGCGATTTTGAACGGGCTCATGTTCAGGACCTGGCCCGCGACCGGGGCGTCTATTACCTGCTGGGGGTATTTGCCCTGGTTTTACTGCTGGTCGGGCGGTTAAAAGGTTTAAAAACCCTGGTTACCCTGGCAGTTACTATTTTCCTTGTATTTCAGTTTTTGCTGCCCCTGCTTCTGCTTGGCTACAGCCCCATACCGCTGGCTGTAGTTATGGCCTCGCTGGCCATTACTTTTACCCTCTTTGTCATCGGCGGCCTTAATATGAAATCACTGGTGGCTACCCTTGGCACAATCAGCGGAGTGATCGTGGCGGGGTTAATGGCTTTTTGGGCTGGCAGCATCTCCAGCCTGACCGGCTTCGGGACCCATGAAGCGCAGATGCTTTATTTCCTCGATCAGAACATTGACTTCAGGGGGCTGCTGTTTGCCGGCATCATTATCGGTTCGCTTGGGGCTATCACCGACATCGGAATGTCTGTGGCCTCAGCGGCGGCTGAGATCAGGCAGGCTGACCCCGACATTACGGACCGTGAATTGTTCAAAAGGTCTCTCAATGTAGGCCAGGATATTATGGGCACAATGGCCAACACCCTGATCATGGCTTATGTGGGAGCGGCCACACCGATGCTGCTTCTGGTAATGGGCTATGAGATGGATTGGCTCAAGATTATCAATATGGATATTATTGCCACTGAATTTGTGCGCGGAGCGGCCGGCAGTATTGGCCTTATCACAGCGGTGCCGATTACCGCCTTTTTAGCGGGCCGGTTGATGGTCCGGCGGCATTAAGAGGCCCGGCAGTTTTACTGCAAGATTTTTGCGCAGTGAGGACAGAATGAACAATTTATGCGGTTGAAACTGCCTTAATGCCGGCAATGCGGCCCATAACCAGAGATTCGGTTATGGCGCAGCTGCCGAGCCGGCAGGCGCCGTGAATGCCGCCGGTTACTTCGCCGGCAGCAAAAAGTCCCGGGATAGGCTTTTGATTGGCGTCGATAACCCGGGCCGATGAATCGATCTGGATACCCCCCATGGTATAGTGTACTTTTGGCCACATGCGCATGGCATAAAAAGGCGGACTGGTGATGGGAGCGGCTTCTTTTAACAGGGGCTTTTGAAAATCATCATCTTGCCTTTGTCCCAGCATGGTGTTATAGCGGCTTACGGTTTGTTTTAGCTTTTGAGCATTAATTTCGTAATAATCGGCCAGATGCTCCAGGGATGAGAAGGTTTTGACCACGCCTTTTTTCAAAGCCCGGTTGATATCCCAGCCGGCGTTTATTACTCCTTTCTGATCGGTTAAGCTCAGCGCCGGCCGGCCGATATTAAGCAGCGCTTCAGCCACTTCTTTGCGGTTGCCCAGCTCATTAACGAAGCGGGCTGCGGTTTTAGGGTCGATAATGAGGCCGTAAGGCAAAACTACGTAATCGCCAAACATGGGCCCTGCGCCAAATCCTTTTTCATCAGGCGAGGCAAAGGGGAAGAGCTGAATCCTTGACAGCTGAACCGGGTTAGCCCCTAAAGCCAGGCATTCTTTTATAATTTCGGCGGTGGCGAAGAGCTTGTTGGTGCTGGCGATGGCTTGATCAAGACGGGGGTCCTGGGCTTTGCGGAAAGCAATGTCGCTGCCAAAACCTCCTGAAGCGACGATTAAGCCCCGGGCAGCGCTAAGGACTTCTTCAGGGCCGGTGGCCCCTTTTTGGTAGTTATAGCCGCTGTGGATGGTTACTTTGTCAAGGCGGCCATCAGGACCGGTGATAAAGTTTTTTACATAAATGCCGGTAAGAACAGGCACTTTTAGGTCTTTAAGCCGGGCCAGCTGTTTTTTAACGATATCTCTTCCGGATACTGAGGCGGTGGTGTGGCAGCGGGGCACTGAATGCCCTCCGAATAAATCGACCCGGTCGAGGTAGCTAACCCCCAGGTATTCTTTTGACCATAAGTAAGTTTCTTTCGCCTGTTCTGTTACTATTTTGACCAGTTCAGGATAATTCAAACCCTCTCCGGCCCTGATCATATCTTCATACATTAACTGTGCTGAATCAGCTATGCCTGCTTTAACCTGCTCGTCAGTTCCCGGGGCAGCGATGCCTCCGTCGCTGATCACTGAATTGCCACCGGGCGCTTTCATTTTTTCTAAAACCATAACTTCGGCGCCCGCTTCTGCGGCTTCGATGGCTGCTGCCAGGCCTGCAAAACCGGATCCGATTATGATTAAATCGTATTTATCATGTAACTCAAGCATAGTGTTAACCGCCTTTCTGTGGGTGTGCTGCCGCTGACTCATAGGTCAGCTTTTCTCAATTAAACTCACGCACTCTATATACGGTATCACATTACCCTTATACAATTTAACAAATCGTGCTTTAAATGGGGTTGTTGCGAAAATATTTACCCCATTTGATATGTGTATCAATCTACCCACTTTACACAGACAAACCTAAAGTAAAGAATTATTATTCCTAAACTTTTAATCTAATACGGATAACCATAATTTTTCAGACTCTATCTCAAGTTTCGATACCAGTTCTATGAATGGCTCATAATTCATAGTTGTATGTGCCAGATCAAGAACATCATAGTATTTTGGCCGCTCTTCATTCTTTATTATGATTGGAGGGTATCCATTTTTCAGTAACTCAAAATTAAGAAGCAACCTGGAAGTCCTTCCATTACCATCAATGAATGGATGAATTTTCACAAACTCTCCATGGGTCAGCGCTGCCCTAACAACGGGATGAAATGCTTTCCATTCATTCTGATATTCCACCATAAGCTTTTGCATTAAATCTCCAATCTCATAATGCTTCGGTGGAATGTGTTTTGCACCGCTAATTACAACATTTTCGCTCCGGTATTTACCGGCATTTGTATTGTCTATTTCTTTTAGTATCAATGCATGGATATTCTTGATATTCCATTCAGAAAGTGGTTTTTTATTAGCAATTAAATCTTCAACAAAAAGGATAGCTTCACGATGGTTAATTGCCTCTAGATGTTCCACCATGCTTTTCCCACCAATGGTAATTCCTTCAAGAACAACAAGGTATTGCCCAATCGACTTGAGTACCTGTAATATTAACATATACCGGTAATATAGATAAGAACAGCGTTAGAATCCAAATGCTATCTATGTTTCCCAAGACTAAAAACACACGTAATTGCCTGATTTATTATCCCCCTGAAGTCCTTAATGTTATTGACTATTTATTTGTCAGCAGACAGACGGTCTCCACGTGGCTGGTGTGGGGGAACATATCCACCGGGTTTATTGTTCTGGCTTTGTAGCCTTTTTGATGCAGGCTTTTTAAGTCCCGGGCCAGGGTAGCCGGGTTGCAGGAAACGTAAACAATTCGCTCTGGCCCGGCTTCTGCTAAAGCTTGAAGCAACGGATCAGAACAGCCCTTACGGGGCGGATTGATAATAAATGTTTTAGGTTTTGAGCCTTTAAGAAAAAGCCCGGGATTATCTTCAGAACGCCCCAGGACAAACTCCAGGTTGCTGCTTTTGTTCAGGCGGGCATTAGCCCGGGCATCATTAATAGCGGAGCGGTCTGAGTCGATGCCGGTGACCTGCCCGGCTGTCTGGGCCAGGTAGAGGGCAAAAGTTCCCGTGCCGCAGTAAAGGTCGATAAGGGTGCGGGGAGAGCCGGCAAGAGAAAGGGCCTTTTCGAAAAGGATTTCAGCCTGGGCGGTGTTAACCTGAAAAAAAGACCGGGCGGAAATGCGAAAAGTAAAAGCGGCAATGTTTTCTTCCAGGTAAGGCCGGCCGTATAAAGTAATCTCTTCATTTTTGCTGCCCTTTTGCGGCAGGAAAACGATCCCCTCAAGAGATGCTCCGCTGTAAGTGCGGATCATTTCGGCCAGGCTGGCAAGCTGCTTCATCTCGGCTGCAGAACTTGCCTTATGGCTTTCCGGCCCGGCAAGAGCCAGCAGGCTTGCGCCGCTAGCAAAAGAAGAGCGGATGATTGCCCTTTGAAAGGGCAGTTTGCTGCTGCCATTGCCGGTAAAAGTGCCGCAGGTGAAATCCCGGGCAGCCAGGCGCAGGGCCTTGATCAGGCGGTTGTTGCTCGGATGCTGGACCGGACAGGATTCAATATCAACAATGTCATGGCTGAAAGGTTCATAAAAACCGGCTTTAACCTTACCCTTAACCTGCTCAAAATGTATTTCAGCTTTATTGCGATAATTAAAGGGGTTGTTCATGCCCCGGACCGGCTCGATATGCGGCTCTTCTCCCGCTATCCTCCTGATGGTTTCAGCAACCCTTTCCTGCTTCCAGTCAAGCTGCTGTTTGTAGTCCAGGTGCTGAAGCCTGCACCCTCCGCATTGCGGGTAATAAGAACAGGGCGGTTTGGCCCGGTGAGGTGAACTTTTATCAATAGAGAGCAATCCGGCCTGAGCATATTTTTTGCGGGTGGCAATAATTTTTACATGTGCTCTTTCACCGGGCAGCGCCAGGGGAATAAACAGGGTATAGCCTGCCAGCTTGCCCACTCCTTCTCCCCGGTGATTTAGGTCTGTAATATTTACGTCATAAATCTCTCCCGGAGAACAGGGGGGATTAGGGGTTTTGGCCATCATATCACCCAGATCTTTAGATTTTTGCCAGCCTGGCAACATAGAGGACAATTACCGCTCCCAGGAAGGCTACGACAATTGTACTCAGGTTAAAGCCGGTTATGGGCTGATGGATATTAAAGAGGGCGCCGGCTAACCATCCGCCGACCAGCGCACCCACAACCCCGATTACCATATTGCCTATTAAGCCGAAACCTTTTCCTTTCATGACAAGGCCGGCCAGCCAGCCGGCCACCATGCCTACCAGGAGCCAGGAAATAATGCCCATATCATTCACCTCGGTTATCAGTGTTAAGTATATTTTAGTTTATTATAGCTATTTGACGGTTCAGGCTGATTTAAACTGACCCGCTAAACCCGGGTGAAGAGCCAAAGCTGGACAGTTTAATCAGCAGTCCGCTAATGGCTGAAAAGATTTTATACTATAGCGATAAGGCGTTAACCCTTACCTCAAATTGGATTCTATCACGGATATGTGAGGCTAACAAGTTTAAGCGGGTTGCCTGCAGCCATTATTTAGTGCTAACATTAAAAAGGGCCAGGCGTTTTTAACCGCCAGCCTGAACGGAGCTTTGCAGCATTTACAAAAGACAGGCCCTGTTTTTAGATCTATAATACATTGCCGGTCCTGCTTTAAACCGGCTGTTTGCATCTTTTTTTAGGGAAGTGCGCGATATGGAGATAGAACCAAGGGAGCGGTTGGACCCGCGGGCTTTGCAAGCCTGGTTTTTCAGCGGCTTAATCTGGGGATTAATCGTAGTTTTCATTCCCCTGGCTTATCTGTTTTTGGCCCGTTTTATTTTTGATTTGCCCGAACTATACGGCTGGATCGCAATTGGCCTGGTGGCTATTTATACCCTCTGGGAGGCTGTTATCGCCCCGCGGATCAAACTTCATTTCTGGCGTTATGAGATTAGAAATGATGAGATCGATATCCGTCACGGGGTGATTATTATACGAAGAACCCTTATTCCCATGGTCAGGGTGCAGCATGTTGATACCGAGCACGGACCGGTTATGCGGATTTTTGACCTGGCAACCCTGCGTATTTCCACTGCCGCATCAGAGCATCGCATCCCGGCCCTTTCCAGGGGAAAAGCGGCCCTTTTGCGCGGTGAAATATCGGCCCTGGCCCGGGTAAGTGATGAAGATGTCTAAACAAAAGCGCCAGCACCCCCTGATGATTCCCCTGGCTTCATTAAGAAGCACAGCCATTTTCCTGGTGCCTATTTTTTTTGTAATGCTCCAGAACCTCGGCGAAACGCCTCTTCTGAGGTCAATTTTAATCCTGGCCGGATCGGCCCTGGCTGTATTGATCGTTATTGTGCCCCTGCAGATCCTAAGCTGGGCTTTTTATACTTACCGCTACGAGGCCGGTTACCTCCATATCAAGTCGGGCGTTATTTTTAAAAAAGAACGCTCCATCAAAAGAGAGCGGGTTCAGACTGTCAATATCAGCCGGGGGATTGTGCAGCGCCTTTTGGGTCTGGCCGGGCTTCAGGTTGAAACCGCCGGTGGTGGGGCTGAATCGGAGTTAAGCCTGACGGCAGTTGCCCTGGAAGAAGCTTACAATATAAAAAGGGGCCTGGAAGGCCCTGTTTCCGCTGCCGTTGCAGCCGGTGAGGAACAGGCGGCAACCAGTGCAAAAAAAACGGGCCGGGAAGAAATATACCGTATTTCTGCTTCAGAGCTGTTTCTGGCCGGAGCTACCTCGGGCGGTTTTTTTGTGCTCTTTTCTTTAATCGGCCTGATTTTTTCTCAGGCCCTGCCCTTTATACCTGATACTTTCTGGGAGTTTGTTTATGATCAGGTTACTTCTACCACTGCCGGTACGGTGGTCCTGGTGGTGCTGGTTCTGTTGATCATTTCATGGCTTTTGTCTGCCCTGGCTTTTATGGTGCAGTATGCCAATTTCACCCTTCACCGGGAGCAGGATCGCCTGCATATCTCATGGGGATTAATTGAACAAAAACAGCTGGCTTTAAATATTAAACGGCTGCAGGCCCTGGTGCTGCATGAAGGGCTTTTACGCCAGCCTTTTGGCAGGTGCGCCCTGGTGGTTGAAGTGGCGGGAGGTGGATCGCGGGATCAAAACTACATAACGGTGCTTTTCCCGCTTCTAAAAAAAAGCGAAATACCAGATTTTTTGGCCCGCATTCTGCCTGAGTACCGCTTGCCCCCAGCATTTGTGCCTCTGCCCCGCCGGGCCCTGCGTCGCTATTTCTTAAGGGCTTTTTTACCAGCCCTGCTGCTGATTATACCCCTGCAGTGGGTTCCATATGGCTGGTTGTCCAGCCTGCTTTTAATTCCTGCTTTGTTCTGGGGCTACAGCCGTTACCGGGCCGGGGGCACCTGTGTCGATGAAAAGCAGTTAACGCTGCGATTTCGTTTCATCAACCGCTTTCAGGTCTTGATCCGCCGCAACTGCCTGCAGGCTTTACAGATCAGCGCCAATCCCTTCCAGCGCTTTAGAAGGTTGAGAACCCTTACAACCTGGGTGCTTTCTTCCCCGTCGGGCAAATCTTTTCAGGTTACAGATATAGATATTGAAGAAGCCGGGCGGCTGTGGAGCTGGTATTCTCCTTATTTTTAATCAGGGACAGGGGTGCATTTTTCTTCACAAGGCTCAGGCAGTACCAGACGACGTAGGCTGAGTAGTTACCAGCTTTTTAAACTAGGCTTGAGATTCTTGCTTAAAATATGCAACTAAACTTTGCTTTGTGTTGTCTCTAGATATGAAAAGCTAATCTGGATAACATTTGAAGAAGGGAGGCGGGCAAATGCTTAAAAGATCATTATTTGCTGTTGTTATGGTGCTGATTTTAATCTTTGCGTACGGCTGCACTGAGGATGAGGAGGTAAAAGAAGTGATCGTTCCAGAGGTACCCGAAGAAGAGGAGCTCCCTGAAGAGATAAAAGCCTGGATTGAGGATTCCAGGGATGCATTCGGTGGAAGAACCCGTATCCATAACGGCTTTCTTTATATCCTGGTTACTTACGGCGAAAAACCGACCGGCGGTTATACAGTGGAAATCGCAGAAATTGCCAGGCAGGGGGAAGAGCTGTTTGTAACGGTGCAATTTAGCGAACCCGGCGAAGATGAAATGGTAACCCAGGCCATCACTTATCCTTATGATCTGGCTGTGGTGGAAGAAACCGATCTAACGGTTGAATTCAGAGCCATGGGTGATGAGGATAATGTTCCGAAGGTGGATTAAAGACCGGATTTTAAAAACCAACAAACCTCTCTAGATTGCTTAATACTTCTGTAACTACTGAACCTATTGTCCTTGTTGAATGCTTAGCTAAGCCACAGGGGTTGTTCGAACCGGCCCCTGTGGCTTAACGGGTTATGCCTGTGTAGTGACAAGTTTTTTTTTAGTTGCCCGCCTGCCTGGGGCGGGTTTTTTAATGCTTGATCGTTGGCCCTAAAGCGGCCTTGATGGATAAAAATCCGTTTGTCAGCCCCTTCAGGAGGGAAAAGCTGGTGTAGGAAGGGATTTAAGAATAAAAAACGAAAGATATTATTAAACTTGGCTTATCTAGAGCAGGGATGGTTTGACCGTCACCTTAACAAAAAGCGGTCGAAGGAGTGCAGCAGATTAATGAGGACCGATAACAAACATGACAAGTATCGCATTCTTCTTGAAAATTTGCCTGATGCCTTTGCTTATCATCAAATAATTACCGATAAACAGGGCAAACCGGTTGATTATCTCTACCTGGATGTAAATCCCGGGTTTGAAAAGATGACCGGTCTTAAAAAGGAAGAGATTATAGGCAAAACGGAGAAAGAAATCCTACCTGAATTTGATCATGAAGACCATGACTGGATTGGCACTTATGGCGATGTAGCGCTTACCGGCACTACTGTAAATTTCCAAAAATATTTCGGGCCGCTCAAACGCTGGTTTGATGTTTGTGCCTACAGCGATACCACCGGTTTTTTTGTTTCCATTTTCCGTGATATAACTGCGGTGAAAGAGCAAGAAACATCAATAAAGGAAAGAGAAGCCAGAAGCAGGGCGTTACTGGATGCCATCCCGGATTTAATGTTTCTTATTGATCAGAACGGGATATTTGTGGACTGCAGGGCGAATGATCAGGATTTGCTCCTGTTTCCGGAAGAGCATTTTTTAAACAAAAGGCTGCACGAGGTCTTGTCGCCTGAACTCGCCATATTGACGGAAAATAAATTAAATAGCGCCCTTAGCGAAGGCAAAACTCAAGTTTATGAATACCAGGTAGAGCTTAAGGGCGAAATAAAAACCTTTGAAAGCCGTCTTGTGCCCTGTGGTGAGGACAAAGCGCTCTCCATTGTGCGTGATATTTCTTTAAGGAAAAACGCCGAAGAGAACCTGATTAAGGCTGAAAACAGGTACCGGTTTCAGCTTCAGTTTGAAAAACTGGTTTCTGATATCTCCACTCATTTTGTCAGGCTTCCTGCAAGGGAGATTGATCTGGGTATTAACTATGCCCTTGAGAAAACGGGCAATTTCTTTCAGGTTGATCGCAGTTACGTAATGATGTTTACAGAAGACGGCAGGCATCTCAACCTGACCCATGAATGGTATTTGGATGGGTTATGGCCGGAAGCGCCAAATTTTGTTAATTATTCCCTTGCCGACCGGCCCTGGTGGGAAGAACAGATCAAGAAAAAGCAAATGGTCTATATCGCCGATGCTGATGAATTGCCCCCTGAAGCAGAAGCTGAAAAAAAAGAGTTAAAAGCTCAGAGAACCCGCTCACTGTTATGTGTGCCAATCATTCAGGGCCAGTCTTTAATCGGGGTGCTGGGTTTTGATGCTATCAAAAAGAAGATCAGGTGGTCTGAAGATCATATTGCTTTATTAAATATCATCGCCGAGCTTTTTTCCAATGCTTTTTCCAGAAAAGAAACCTATCAGCATATCCTTTATCTCAGCTATTATGATCAGCTAACCGGTTTGTATAACCGGACTTACCTTGAAGAAGAGATGAAGCGGCTCAATACTGAACGCCAGCTGCCGCTCAGTGTTGTTATGGCCGATTTAAATGGTTTAAAGCTGCTCAATGACAGCTACGGCCATGCCACCGGCGATGAAATGTTAACAAAAGCGGCCGCAATATTTAAAGAGTCCTGCCGCCATGAAGATATCATTGCCCGCTGGGGCGGAGACGAATTTGTAATCCTTTTGCCCCATACGTCCAGGAAAAAGGCAGAATTACTCTGCAAAAGAATTCTCAACAGGTGTAATCAGGCCAGGATCAAGGAGCTGCCTTTATCCGTTTCTTTAGGAGTGTCAAGTAGAAATGATGTTAAAGAGGAGATGACAGAGCTGCTCGCCGAGGCGGAAAACGCCATGTACAAGCAAAAGCTTACGGAAAGCCGCAGTGCAAGAAGTGCCGTGCTGGAAGCGCTGTTGAAAACATTGGAAGAAAAAAGCTTTGAAACCAAAGAACATGTTTCCGGTATGCAGAAGATAGCCCGGCAGGTTGGCATGGTCAAAGGACTATCCGATAGCGAACTCAGCCGGCTCGACCTGGTTATTACCCTGCATGATATCGGCAAAATTAATATTTCCGAAGAGGTGTTGTCTAAAAAAGACCCTTTAAACGAGGAAGAATGGCAGATGATCAGGCAGCACCCTGAGACAGGCTACCGCATTGCCAGGGCCACTGAAGAGTTTGCCCATGTTGCCGAGGAGATCCTGTCCCATCATGAACGTTTTGACGGCACCGGTTATCCGCGGGGACTGAAAAAAGATGAAATACCGCTGCTATCCCGGATCACTGCTGTTGTGGATGCCTATGATGTGATGGGCAGCAAAAGAACATACAAAAAGGTGATGCCTTTAGATGAAATCAAAGCCGAATTAAAACGCTGCTCCGGAAAGCAATTTGATCCCGAACTGGTTACTATCTTGCTGGGGCTGCTGGACAAATAATTTTTTGGCTTTTTTAAGGGCCTGCGGTCATCTTAATCATGGCCGGCCAGTATGGGTTTTCCCTGCGCAATGGTTAATAATACTTCAAAAGAGGTATTGATTATTGTCATATCTGCTTTTTTGCCTTTTTCAAGGGAACCTGTAATATTGTCTAAACCCAGAAGGCGGGCCGGGTTGATAGTGGCAGCGGGCAGAATCTTTTCTAAGTTTAAGCCGGACAGGCTTATAGCGCCGGTGAGGGCCCGGTTCATAGTCAGGATGCTGCCGGCCAGGGTGCCGTCTTCTAAGAAGGCCTTCCCGCCCCGGCTGATGATCTTTTTATCGCCAAGCCGGCAGGTGCGATCGGGCAGGCCGCATACGGCCAGGGCATCTGTGACCAGGATTGTTTTTGCAGGCGGTTTAACCCGGAAAAAGAGCTTAACTGCCGCCCGGTGGGTATGGACACCGTCGGCGATGATTTCTGCGCTGAGGCCGTCCAGGGTTAAAGCGGCGCCAAGTATTCCGGGAGAACGATGGTGAAACCTGCGCATGGCTGAAAAGGTATGGACGATGTGCCGGAGTCCACAGGCTGCGGCTTCTTCTATTTTTTCAAAAGTGGCACTGCTGTGCCCGGCCGCTGCTATGATGCCGTTATTATCGAGGCGGGTGATGGCTTCGAGGGCATGAGGCAGCTCCGGGGATAAAGTAACCATGCCCAGGATATCTCCCATGGAATATAAAAGGTCTTCAAGTAGCTTTGGAGCAGGGTTTTTCAGGTAAGCCTCCATATGAGCACCCTTGTAGCGGGGATTTAAAAATGGCCCTTCTAAATGAATTCCGGCCAGGCGGGGGCCATTTATGTTTAAGCGGGCTTTTCTGATCCTCTCTGCGGCCTCTTTGATGTGTTCCAGGGGAGCCGAAACCAGGGTTGGTAAGAGGGTAGTGGTCCCGCCGAAGGCAGCATGGTAGTTTACTGCCTGCATTATTTCTTCAGTGGTGGCCAGGGTAAAATCGAATCCTTTTGCGCCGTGCAGGTGCAAATCAATCAGTCCGGGAATGATCACGGCCCCGCGGCAGTCAAGCAATTTTACATGGTCCCTGGCCAGAATACCTGGAATACTTCCTCTAAAAACCTGGTCGATTTTATCTCCGTTAACCATTAGACCGCCGTAAAATTTTTCCCAGGGTGTATAGATGGTGCTGTTGTAGAGTACATAGCGGCCGGTATTTTTACCGTTAAGCATAGCGGCTGCTTCTTTAACCAGGTTTTGTCCTGCCATAGTTTTATGGCCCAATCTGGATCAACTCCTTGATCAGCTCAAAATTCCCTTATAAAACTTATAACTCTTCATCGGACCTGAAGGAACTCTGGCCCCGGTTCCATTTAAACATATGGTAAGCGGTAAAGGTTCTTACCGGTACCTGTTTTA
>PWYU01000114.1 GCA_003567725.1 Syntrophomonadaceae bacterium
CTTGTAGCTATAAACAGTGAGAACATAATAGCAACTATTAAAAAGAATAAATGTTTAGATTTCACATTTCCAACCTCCTTTTTGATTCGGCAGCAAAGAATTTCTACTATTTATATAGGTATTATATCATATAATTACAAGCATTAACAACGACTATTCTTGTATAATCATTGCCATCTTTGTGACATTTAGTGTAGAAGGCAATCATTATTTAAGACAAACAAACCCGTTTCAAAAGTTCCATGCCAGGGGGAGGGTTCCATTGTCTTCCCTGCCGGACCTTCGCTTTACTACGGTGGACAATCGAGCACCTTCCCCGCAGGCAATGCCGGGCTGCTTACTTTTAGCTGTAGTATTAGAACACCTTTAACTTCGGACACAGATTTTAGCCAAAATTTCGTCGAAAATATTTGACACTTTCGCCTGACATTGCTATAATTTTATCGCATTATTTAAATTGCAACCTCACCATAATACAATTTAAGAACTGGAAGGTTAAGATGGAAAATAACGAACAGGTACTTAATATTGCCTTCGAAAGCGGACAGCTCAGTTACAGCGGCCTGGAAGTTGACCTCTACAACACCGGGCTCAACCAGATCCTGAGTGTTGCAGCAACCCGGGGTCATTCACTCTATCACTTCAGCATGGAAGATCTTTATCTCCAGGAAGACAAACCCCATGCCAAGGCATCGGTTCTGGCCCTGCCCGAAAACTGGTACAGCGATCCCCTGGAATGCTACCGCTTGCTAAAAAAAATCGATGAACGCCCGGTAGATTTAAGTACTATAGACCTGTGCTTTTTCCGGGCAGACGATGTCAGGAACTCCGGCACGCCTAACCTCGACCTGATTCGCGCCATCGAAGAAAAAGGCATTTTAATGGAAAGCGTGGAGGCTACCCTTTCCACCAACGATAAATATGAAATTATAGTCCGCTGCCCCGGCCTGCCCCGACCCTTGACTTATACCGCCGGCAACCTGGATGAAGCCAATAAGGCTTTAAGCAGACTTCCGAACAATAACGGCTTTTTTGTCTTAAAAGACCGTTATGGATACGGCTGCGGCCATGGGGTGCACCGGATTGGCTTTGAAGACCCCGAACTGACTGAAGTTATAAACATGTACCTGAACTTGTACAACCATATCCTCCTGCAGGAGTTCTGCCCCGAGGTAGAAGAAGGCGATATCGTGGTAACCTTCTTTGACGGGGAACTTATCGGCAGCATGCTTAGAGAAGCGGCGGCGGGAGAATGGAAAACCAACTTCAGCCTGGGGGCAACCCAGCTTCCCCACACCCTCAGCCCCGAGCAGGAGGAAATTGCCCGGGCAGCGCAAAAAGCCTTTCCGGAAAGCCGGATGCTGTCAGTTGATATCCTTCAATCCGGAAAGGTGCTTGAAGTTAACGCTTTTCCCGGGGGACAGGGCCTGCTTGAACTATACGGTATATCCCTGAGCAGCATGGTCCTCGACCGCCTGGAAAGCGAACTGCTGGGCAAATCAAAAGCCCCCTCAGCAATGGTGAAAACTATCACCACCCAACCCACCTACCAGTGGGACGACATTTATGCCCACTATGAAGGGCATTCTGAAGAAGTCGAAGTGGTTGATGTTTTCAGTGAAGAGAAATATGTGCTTTCAACCAGGGATTTAGTCGAATTCCGGCCCCAAAACCCGAACTTTATCCTGTCAATTCCCCATTCCGGTGTTCTTTTGCCGGCAAAATACAAGGACCATTTCGAACTTAATTCAAAATCCCTCTTAGAAATCGATTTATTTAGCGATATCCTTTTTGAAGCCATTGGGGGACTCCAGGTCATCTCCCGGTTGGCCCCGTTTTTTGTGGACCTTAATCGCAGCAGGAATGGTTCTAAATCCAAACACCTGCCCCGGCACCTGGCGAATCCACCTACAGAGTACTACAGCGTCAAAGACGAACTGCTCCTGCAAAAGGGGTACACCCCTTTTCAGGAGGAAAACGTCCTGGAGTACTATGATCTATACCACAAGATTCTAACCTCACTCATCGAAAAACTAAAAAAAGAACAGGGCTATGCCTTACTTATTGACGCTCACTCCATGACCTCGGTCGGGCTTGGCCGGGTGCACGACAAGGGAGAAGAGCGGGACAACATTGTGGTGGGCACCCTGGATGATACTTCGGCCCACCCGGAAATAATTTCTGCTTTTGTCAATACCCTGAAGCAGGGTATTAAACCCTACGGTCTGGGATTAACATTTGCTAAAAACGACCCTTATGCAGGGGGATTCATCACCCGGATGCACAGCGACCCGGGCAATGATGCCCACGCAATCCAGATCGAAATTACCATGGATACCTACATGTATGAACCCAGCGACTCCGATAAAGACAAGCGCTACGCCTTAAAACAATCCCGGCTGCGCATTGCCCAGGATTTCTTGCGGAAAGCCGCACTGGCCGCCTCCGATACGGCCAGGCGCATCTACTCACGTTAATGCCACCCTGAAAAGTGCAGTCCGGCAATCACTATCCTCGCCAGGAAATAATAGTGGTTATTTGATAAAAAGCTAGAAGTTTAAGGTTGAAGCAATTGAAAACCGGGCCAGAACCTCACAACCTGCAAAAAAACAAATCTTGTAAATACTCCACTTTACCCTTATCTGCTGAGCTTAACTTTAAGCTTTTTCTATCACATTAATTATTAGGCAGACAGTGAAGCCACAGCATTATTCTATGAAAGGAGTGTTAAGATGCAAAAACAACTGAAACATGAAGAATCAAAAACCAGATAGACCATGCCCCTAATTTTTGAGCAATTATATTGCTATAGACTGCTTGTAAAAATATTGAATGTTTCCATAAATTTCCCAATAACAGGGTTTTTGGCGCTTATTACCATTAAATGATCGGTGAAATTGAGTTGCATAAATTTTACATTAAAATATTAAAGGCCTATCCATATTTTTTACGGATGGATTTGCTGTTATAATGTAAATACTGGTTATAAATATAGCAAATACTTTCTGAGTGCAGCAGATTCCAGGATTCAGATTATCTTAGGAGGCGGATTATATGGCAGACGCAAAAAAACTTACAAAAGTATCACTGGTAAAGGCAGATAACAGGCGGGATGCGCTGCGGCGCAGCGTGGAGCTGCTTAATTTTAACCCCGTCAAAGATAAAGAAGTAATTTTAAAGCCAAACTTCAACACCGCCGATCCTTACCCCGGATCAACCCACCCTGAAGCATTGGAAGAAAGCATCGCTTATTTTAAAGAAATGGGAGCATCAAAGATTATTATCGGGGAAAGAAGCGGGCCGGTGGACACCGCTGAAGTAATGGAAACCTTAAGGGTACACCAGATTGCCGAAAAATATGGAGCCGAGGTAATCAACTTTGACGAACTGCCTCCTGAAATGCTGGTAAAGGTAGATCCTCCGGGTAGCCACTGGAAAGACGGATTTCTGGTTCCAAAAATGATTAAAGAGGCAGAATGCATCGTGGCCCTGCCCTGTTTGAAAACCCACCAGTTTGGCGGAATTTTTACCATAGCCTTAAAACTAGCAGTGGGGATCGTGCCCAAGAAGGGCACCAACTATATGCAAGAGCTGCACGGCTCCCCCAATATGAGGAAAATGATTGCCGAGATCAATACCGGCTATGAGCCGGATCTGATCATCTTGGATGCCATAGAAGCTTTTGTTGAACAAGGGCCGATGACCGGCAAAAAGAAACAGGCCGGGCTCTTTCTGGCCGGAACCGACCGCATAGCAATCGATGCGGTGGGCATTGCGATCTTAAAAGATCTTAACTCAACCCGGGAGATCATGGAGACCCCGATTTTCGAACAGGAACAAATTAAAAGGGCGGTTGAACTGGGCCTCGGCGTCGATGCCGCAGAAAAGATTGAACTGGTAACCGGAGATGATAAAAGCGCTGTTTATGCTGAAAATATCCGCAGAATCCTTGAATCTTAATACCAAATATTTTGGTTCATAATAAAGTATTATAGCCTTAAATTTTCATTGATAATGAAAACTTAAGGCTGCTAGATTTTTATTACCACTTACTCTAAACTTGCCATTAATCTGCCAATCCTTAATGGCGTTTGCATTCAGAATATCTAAGCTTAAATAGCCGGGCATGAGTTGGTTGTTTTTTAGAGAAATAAGAAAAATAGAAGTATCGCTTATTTTTATTACGTAACATTACTAACAAAATAACAACTGGGAGGGATCCAGACTGTGAGAAATTTGGCAGACTGGGATGAAGTAACAAAGTTTCACGGACACAGCTGTATCGGCCTGGCCATGGGCTATCGTGTTGCCGAAGCAGCTTTGAAAGAGCTGCAGAGCGACCGTGATATTGACGAAGAAATCGTGGCCGTTGTTGAAAATGACAACTGCTCCGTTGACGCCGTGCAATATATTACCGGCTGCACCATGGGCAAAGGAAACCTGATCTTTTATGATCACGGCAAACCGGTCTATACCTTTATCCGCCGCTCTGACAATAAGGCCGCCCGTATAGTCGCCCAAGGGCCCGCTGGAAAAAGTAGTTAATATTCAAATCATAAGCCAGGAAGTACCGGAAAAAGCAAGGATCTTTAACTCGGTAACATGCGGAGAATGCGGCGAAAGAGTGATGGAACCGCGGGCCAGAGTTAAAAACGGGCAGCCCGTTTGCATTCCCTGCGCTGGTGAATACCAAAGCCGGGTCTGATCACTTTCTCAACTATTTCATATTATTAAGCTATCGATCAGTAGCATCCTGAGCTACAATAGCAGGAATAATTGAATTTTTCTTTAGTACCAGGGTAAAAGTTTCAGCGGCCTGTTCCCGGTATATGGCAAAATATAACAAGAGCCAGGTTCTCCATAGCAACTGAAAAGGAAAGAAAAACCGGAAGTAAACACTGTTGTAGTAATAAGAGACATCGATTACTGAAAAATTACAGTCAGCAGACACTTTTTTTAAGGCCCGGGGTGTACATTTTTGATAATAAGCGGGGAAACCCAGCTTTACTTTAGATTCAGGGAAAAAGGTAAAAAGTAGTTTTTTCTTCACAACCTGGGGGAGAAGCATGTTCAACCGGGCATAAAGGGCATTCCTGCTTGGAACAAAAACAAGGGCCAGGCCGCCCGGCTTTAAAATGCTCTGAAATGCCGCTAAAGCAGCTTCAATATCATGCACATGTTCAAGAAGCGACTGGCAGATAATAAGGTCGGCATTACCAGCGCCTCTATAGCAGGCTATATCAGCAGTGATTTTTTGATCGTAGGCTCCTTCAGGGGCGCTATTCAGTTCTTCTGCGCTAATGTCGAGGCCTATCACCTCTGCTTTATAGCGTTTTTTTTCACCGGGATTTAAATAAGGCCGTTTCCCTCCGCCAATATCATAAACAAGCAGGTTTTCTTTTAAGTAAGCCGGAACGATATTTTTCTGGTAATCAGTTTGTCCATCCAGGCGAAATTTTTCAGGAAAAAGCCTGTCAAACTGCTTGGACAACCACTTTTGGCTTTTTAGGAATGATTTCAGCATACAGGCAGCTCCTTTTGAGAATACTCACTTATCATATCGGGGGAATCCTGATCAAAAAAACACTAAAAGATATTAATGTTTTAAGGTACCTGCCCCGTTTCGTTTTCTTCTCAATGATCCAAACAAAACAATTAAAAACAGCCATGCTCCGGCAATTATAATATTACCGCTGATCGCCTGATATACAGCCACAAGACTATTAAGGTTCCTCCACGATCTGGACCAGGATTGCCTCTGACTGGGCGGGGTAACTTTCCATCATCATTTCCGATTTAACCCGCAGCAGCTGGCTTACCTCGTAGAAACTAACATCTTTAACCCTGTACCAAACCGCCTCCCTGCCGATACTCTCTTCCAACAAGCTTTCGGCATTCAGGGCAAACGCCTCTGCTTTAGAAATATCACTTACCACTAAAATCCTGGATTCATCAATTTCAATTACATAACCTTCCTGGATCCCACTTTCTGCAGGATCTAATTCCTGATCGGTTATCTCAGTACTCCTCTTGTCTGAATCACCTTCATCCAGGCTGTTTACTTCCCCGGCACTGCAGCTTAGCGGAACCGCTGCCAGCGCTATGAGACAAAGAAAAGCAAAAATTATGAATCCTATCTTCAACATCATTTAACCCTCCCGGTTATGTTTAAACTACTATCTTTAGAAAGACATTCCAGGCATCCAATAAGTTCCATCGTTTCAAGATCCGGGCGACATTTTCACGGGATCAATAGATTCCATGCATCCTTTTTGTTCAGGACAACAGAGCGGTATTCAATCCTTTGGTTCAATCCAGACAGGGGATTAATAACTACATCTATCCACAATGAGCATGTTGCTCAGAGCCTGCCACAGGACATAAAGATCCTTCTCCAGGAAATATAAAGCATCAAGGTTTCTCGCAGGTGGTTCTAAAACTACTGTTTAATCGAATAAAGAACCATTATTTTACAGCTAAAAAATAGGCTCCCTCTTTCCCCGTCTTTTCCATAATGGTGTTAAAGTGAACTTCGCTATAAATTTCTACCAGGCGTTTTTCAAAAACCGCTTCCCGTTCCTGACACCAAAAACAGGCTATCCCTCCTGGAACAAGGCAGTGATTAATCAACTTTAAACCCTCTATCCGGTAAAGATAATCATTGGCAGGCAGGCTGAGCCAGCTGCTACCGTTATCAGTATCCACCATGACAATTTCATAGGCCTTTGAATTATCCCTAACGGCGGCTGCAGCCTCAGCTTTTAGCAGCTCAACAAAATCGCCGCTAATCATCACCACCCGCTGATCGGAAAGGGCCCAATCATTAACCTGCCCCAGGGAGCCACGGTTCCATCTGATCACAGCCGGTTCTATTTCAGATACAACCACCCTGTTTACCTCTTTCCAGTCCAGGGCCTCTCTCAGGCTATAACCCGCGCCCAAACCGCCCATAAGAACACTTAAAGGGCCTCTCTCCCGGGCGATAACTTTTTTTAGTGCTTCCCTGATCGCCGCTTTTTCTGAAGCGCCATTGTAAGTAGCCATGAGGAAAACACCATTGTAGATAATTTCGTACTCAGTGCCGCGACGCTGAAGCTGGATTTCACCCGCTTTTCCCCGGCACCTTTCAATTACTTCAACTTCCTGTGCTTTCCAATCCATTAATATTTTATTCTCCCCCTGGCGTTTCAATTTAGATCCGGGCTAAAACCTCTAAGGCTGCCGGAATTTTAGCTTTTTATAAAAAGCATTCTCAAAACCTTAACCTAACCATAATTATAACACGGGATCTTGAGGGGTTTCTTTTGCGATTGACAAAGGCTGTAAAAAAAATTACGATAATTATATGATGAGGAATTGTGATATTCTGCTCTGCGACCTTGATGCCTTTTTTGCTTCAGTAGAACTGCTTGACAACCCTTCTCTTCAGGGCAAGCCGGTCCTCGTTGGCGGCAGTCCCGAAGGAAGAGGGGTAGTTTCAACCTGTTCCTATGAAGCAAGAAAATACGGGATCCGTTCTGCCATGCCTATGAAAAAAGCCCTTTCGCTCTGTCCCGAAGCTGTAGTGTTAAAAGGAAGAATGGAGCGTTATAAAGAGCTTTCACAAAAAGTCCGGCTAATTTTTGAAATATTCACTCCCGATATCGAAGTAGTTTCTATCGATGAAGCTTACCTGGCCGTAAAAAAACAGCGGGGGCTGGATACTGCAAAAAATATTCATATGGCAGTCAGGAAAGAGCTGGGCCTGCCCATCAGCGTCGGTGTATCAGCAAACAAATTATTGGCCAAAATCGCCTGCGAAAAGGCCAAGCCAAATAACGTAGGCCTATTATGGCCGGAAGAAATCAAGGCTAAGTTATGGCCATTACCGGTCAGGGTTCTTCCCGGTATCGGGCCGGTTACGGGAAATAAGCTGAGCAATTTAAAAATCGCTACTGTCAGTGATCTGGCTAACCATCCTAAGGATAACCTGATGCGTATTTTAGGCAGCCATGGCGAAATCTTATATGGTTATGCTCACGGGTTAGATAACCGTGCCTTCGAAACTGAACAAGAAGCCAAATCGATCTCCGAAGAAACCACTTTCCCTGAAGATATCCATAGCAGAGAAATAATCCATGATATCCTTTTTGAGCTGGCAACTGGTGTTGGTTACAGGCTTCGTTCTACCGGCAATACTGCCAGGACCATAACCCTGAAACTGCGCTTTAATGATTTTCGTACTATAACCCGCAGCAGCACTCTGCCGGACAGTATCCATAGTGACATTGATATCTATAAAACTGCTAAAGGGCTTTTCGACAGGCACTGCTCCAAACCACCCTGGCGCCTGGTGGGAGTCCAGACTTCAGGTTTTGAACAGGGCTCTCAAATCTCTTTTTTTTCTACCGGGCCCGAACAGGAGAAAGACAATATTCTAACCGCAACCAGGGATAAACTCAGAGAAAAATATGGAAGTGAAGTTTTATTTCAAGGCAGAAGGCTGAAGAAAAATAAATGAATAGCTTTATTAATAATCCCTGTAATCTCCATTTATCCTTAACATTATAAAATCAAATTTGCAGGATATGATCAACTATGTACAAGTTCAACCAGGACCAAAATCCTATTTTAGGGCTTCTTTACCCTTGTAAAAATCCCGATTGTAGCGAAAACATTGCTGGGCTTCTTGCGGTATGCAAGGTTTATTA
>PWYU01000047.1 GCA_003567725.1 Syntrophomonadaceae bacterium
AATATATTTTGCAGAACATAGATGAAGACAAGATTGATGAACTGAAGGAACTATTTATGAACCTGAGTCCGTATTATAGAGGGTATAAGCAAAGAAATAACTAAATTGAGCCGGCGAATAATCTAAAAATGTATAAACTGGCACTTTTAATTTATTCTAAACAGGTTATATTTGATAAACCTGCTGAGGTTATATATTTTACAACATAAGAGTTTAGATATGCAAGCAATTAAAAAAGTAAGTTTAAAGGGGATGCCTTTTATGGACAGAAGAGCTGACAGCGAATAGGTATATTTTCAAAATTTAATACTACTTTTGTTTCTATTTAAAAAAGGTGGCAGTTGGTTTATGTAGAATAATAAATATAGTCAAAACTGCGTAATATGTGAAATTTGCATGAATAATTTGAGGAGGATCTGAAATGTCGGTATCCTTCGAGAATGTTAAGATTGGCAAAGAATATACAAGACCTCAATTGGCTGAATTATGGGGGTATAAGTCTTATCAAGCTTTGGCCAAAGGGATTGTAACTCCAGCTGAGACCCCCTATATAATTCTATTTATAACTGAAGAAAAGCAGCCACACCTAACCCAGTACCAGGACTCTATTGATAATAATATCTTAAGCATAGAAGGAGAAGTTGGCCATACCTCAGATCAACGGCTAATTGATGCTGAACAAAATCTGGATAAAATACACCTGTTTTACCGGAAGCGCCATCATATGCCATTTATATACTACGGTCGTATACACTTGCTTTATTATGAAATAAATACGGCTGAACCGAGCAGGTTTAACTTTCTTTTCCACAGAAAAACCGATATAACTAAGCAATTCGAATTGTCTTTTTCACGCAGGCAGGCTTCCTACAAGATGGTTACTGTCCTTTCTCTGCTTGATACCTCTTCTTCCAATGTTGTGTCTGGTATTGATGAAGTGGCCAGGAAGTTTATGGAGTTTTACGAGACAAGGGCAAAACTTGGGGCAATGGTTGAAAGCGAGAAAATGGCAATGGCCAGGGTTTTGGATCTGCCTTTTAGTAAAGTAAAGCAAGTAATGATTAGCAACCCTGTTTTATACTTAGAAGATTTACTGGAATACGATAAATCTGCAAATTTACTCTCATTTAAAAATCATGTAATAAATGACCTTGATGAAGAGATGCTCATTTTTATTCGTCGGATAGCTTTGAAAAACCTTTATGATTATTACCATGAAATAGGTGGCCTTTGCGATAAAGGTCTTGGTTATTGGGGACAGCTTGAGAGTTACTATGCCCAGAGATCGATCTTTGAACAAAATTTCGAAACAGATCATGAAAGTAAACAGCACCCCGGCGAACCGGTAGCAGAAAAAATGTACAGCAGTGCAGGAGCTCATGAAAGTAGATATGTAAAAAGGTTGCTATCGTCTTATTCATTGAGGGAGTGCTCAAATATAAACGAGTGTGAGAAAATGCTAGAAGATATTGCTGGCAGGGTTAAATTTTTTGGCCAGATTGAGTTCAAAAAGGAAGATATCGATCATTTGGGAAATCTGATCAGCACTCGGCTTGCCAGTAACTTACCTGCCGGGATTCAATATGTTACCGAGAAAACACCAGCTGCGCTGGCTGCATTTTTAGTGGGCCAAGGCATTTATTATTACCATGAAGGCGATTATTGGACACCTGTTTCAAATAGTTTAGGTCTAGCTGATGTAAACTGGCAGGCAAAAATTGGGCAAGAATATTTAAGAACCCTTGTATCTTTTGGTAAGCCGGTCCTAGAAGTTAGTGGGTTCCATGCTTACGTAGCCAATATCTTATTGCATGGTGGTATTCCGCAGAGCTTGCTTCCAGAATTTTTTGAAACCGTAATCAAGCTGCTGGTTCATAAAGATGTAGTCGAGCCCGAGGAGATTAAAAGAGAAGTGAGTGAATGGAGAATTGAGGGAGAAGAATACAATATTGTTGCACGGGAGTTGTTTCGGTTAAATAAAAAGAAAGAGGATTATTTGCAAAAGAAGGAGCAGTCGGAACAAATTCTCCAGATACGCAAAGAGCTTGAGCAATTAAAAGACGAAGTTTGAGATAAAGGATATTTGATTAATGAGCTTGGTGATAATTACGAAGAAGCGTGGCAAAAATATAAAGATGATTTAATCGAAACAAACAAGAAAGAAGAGGTGCTCCAGGAAGAAAGATATGAACATGGTAAAAAAATAGATGAATATTACCAGTACCATGCTCCTGTTTTAAAAGCAGCCGATAGCATTCAAGTACACATTAATGAATATTGCACGGAGAAAAAGTGTTTAGAAAGTATCCCGAGCCTTGAAAAGCAATACATGGAGTGCAGGGAGGAACTAGCGGAAAAATTACAAAACTTGAATGAAAACAATTCTTTTGAATTACAGGAGCCATATTTGGCGGCGTTTCCCTGGGAGGAGCTTATTAGTTTTTTCAGGGAAGCTGCTGAATTGCAGGTGTTGTTGAAGAAAAATGAAGAAAAATTAAATAAAATCGTGGCAACTTCTGAAAAGCCGGGTGCTTTAGTTTGGTCTGGCATATTGCTGACGTCTGCCGGGGCAGTACTTGTAGCATTGAACCCCGCTCAACTTTTTTTCTGGCTATTTGCTTTAGCTGGAGTAGTTATAACTGTTCCCGCTTTAACCGGTTTCAGATCAAGAAAAAAAGCGGCTCACAAACGATATCAGGAAAAGGAAAAGTTCGTGCAAGAGATCGAATCTATAAAGTTTAAGATGAAAGAGGTTATGGATCAAGCGTATGAACTGTCTGGGGGCTTTCTTCCGGATAAAGCGAGAGCTGACGTTAATGCTTCTAATGAGGTTGCAGACCTGGTTGAAGATATCCGTACTAAATATGAAGAATATATTGATGCAAAGCACCGTTTGCAAGTAGCCCAGGAAAAAGCAGATGAATTAAAGGAAAAAATTACTGGATTTGTAGATCTGTTGGGGCTTGAACCTATTGAAGAAAAGTGTGTGGAGGATCTATTTTTAAAAGCTCAAAACCAGATTGATGAAGCTTGTTCAAAAAGAAAGCAGGTTGAAAAAATAGAAAGCGAAGTTAAGCGGATCGATGGTGAACTGCTTGACCTGCAAGTTAAGCGAAAAGAGCTGCAGGGTAAAATAGATTATATTAAAGCGACCTTGGAGAGGCTTAGCGAGGGTGACGTAGAACATAGGCGGCAAATTTTTTCGCATTACAAAGAAAAACAAAACCGAATTAATGCCCTGGAGCAAACACTCTGTGATGAAGAAGCTAAGTTTAGTGAGGAATTGCTGGCTTATGATTTAAGTGGTTTAAATGCTCTTATAAACAACCACAGTCAATATATTGCGGAGTCTGACTCAGAGATAGCTGGCTTGGAGAAAAAAGTGCAAGCACTAACGAGGCCCCTTGATTATATTGATGAACCGATCCGCCGTTTTGTGCTTCACGGAGATGAATGGGCTGAAGGTTGGCTGATTGAGTCGGTTCGCATGTACTTGCAAACAATGACCGGTGGAGTTTTTAAGCAAAGCGAAGAATCACCACTGCCTGAAAGGGTAGTGGATTCCTTTTATAATTGGTGGGATGAAGAAACCAAGGAAGCAGCCAAGCGGCAATCAACAAAAGTTACTATCCATCATAGATTAATTGCCCCAGAAATAAAACTATCACCTACTGGAGAAATATATCTATATATTCACTCTCAGCGATTCTACAGTGATGAAGACTCTATCCAAGCGTGGATCATGATAACTGACCGTGAAGGTGAGCAACTGGTAGAAAAAATCCCTCTTGATGTATACAAGAAGGAAGATATTTTGTTGGAGACTGAAACTACCAGTATTTCTGTCTTGTCACCTGATGGGGTAATAAATGTAGCATTTGGTTTCGGACAAGATGTTTTGCAAACCTGGCTGTTGCGTTTATTTATCGAGGAACAGTTGCCCTTGATGATTTTTGATGAAAGGGGAAGCCTTGTTTTTTCTGATCCCCTGCCCAGGGAAAGGCTTTGGTTTGTGTTCGAGGAAAGTATAGGATTTAAGAAGCTTATGCCCCCTCTGGAAGAAGATAAAATTGTTCTCGATAAAACTTACTACCTGCAGCTGATTGATACAAGCAAGTTCCCAGAAGATAAGATAAGCGTTATTGATGCAAACAATAGACAGTACGATCTTTTCTTAACCGGTAAGGTAGCAATGGTTCCCCAGTTAATCGGTAAAGCAATAGATGGTGTTATGGTGGATGAAAGTTATCCGTTGTATATACGAGAAAGTATTTCGATTTATGTTCCTACTATTTATTTGGATAAGCTAAAAGACTGGTTGATCCAAATTAGGCCCAGGGTAGGATACCCAGGCAAAGAGGTTATTTGGAGTTTTGAAGAATTGCAGGATATTTTGAAAGTTCAGGCCGGTGGCGATATGACATTACTACCTCTGGAACAAAATGCTGTGTTTGAACAGGAGCCTTGCGGCCGCTATACGATCAATATTATTAATCCTGCGGGGGAAAAGTTTAATTATGATATCAGTTTTGCGGAGTATCTAGCGGTTTCTTTTGAGCCTCAAATTTGCCCTCCATATGAGAAAGATACACAGCCGATTAATATGGAGTTAAATTATCCGGAGGATCTGGTTTTCGATGTTTTTGAGCCGGCAAGATTAACTGAAACAAAGGGAACTGTTTGCCAGGTAGCTGTTGCAAAAGCAAGCAACTATGTGCGTGGTAGTCTAAGAAAAGCAGTTGTGGAAGAGAGCTTCTTTAAGCTTCCGTTGTCGATAACCGTTCCCAAAATACGCTGGTCCGTAGAGGGATTAAAAGAAAGTGCGTTTGAGGTATGGAGTGAAAAAATTGAGGAAATATGGTTGGGTGACTGGCAAGAAGCACTGACCCTTATCTTAAAGATTTCAGTGCCGATATATCTTAACGCCAGGGCTATTTTAAGTTTAGAAGGGACAGATCAGTATTATGACCAGGAAATTAAAAAAGGACTGGCTAAATTCGATTTGTTTCCCTTTACTGATACTATAAAAGCTCGAGCCAGGCCGGGTCATTTTTATCTCGCCCTTTATGATCGTGACAAAAAGGAAAACATCATTGAATGCTTGTTGTTTATGGTTAGAGTTCGCTGGGAAGTAGAAGATTTGTCATTGGAACAAGCTAAAGAAGGGGAAGCCTTTTTATACCGGTTCAAGTGGGTGGACCGGGGTAAAATGAATGACCGGGTTTTAAGGTTATGGGATAAGGGCAGTCCGTTTAACCTACCGGTCATGGAAAAAGTAATACCTGATGAGGCAAGTGAAATAGTCTTTAATGCCGGATTAGAAGAACTACCCCCGGGACAGTATTTAGCCCAATTCATTGCAGAAGATCCCTGGGAAGCCGCTTATGCTAAGGTTTCTTTTCCGCAGAGTGATTATAATGTTTTTCCTGTAGAAATTCAGGCAGATCAGGTAGTGATTAGTTCTTGGCATGTGCAGTGGGTTACACAAAATGAAATTAATTCATGGGGCAAATTAACCAATTGTCCCGTTAAGTTGGCGATCAATGTAAAAATCCTCGGAGAGAAAAACGGGAAATGGGTGAGTTGGTCTTCTTCTGCTATTCTTTATGCGGTGATTCCTGATGCGGCACCAATGAATTTTTTATTGGGAGAGGAAGTGCCAGCAGTTATAAAAGAAGATAGTAGTGGAATTACCGCTGTTCAGGTTTATGATAAAAAAGATTTACATCATCAATATCCCTTCAATATTTTAGAAGATGAATCTGTAAGGAAGTCTTTAGAAGAGAAAAAAGAAGAAATTGATTTAAGAGTAAGAATGGCAGATGAATCAATTAAGGAAGCGAAGTTGTTAGCGTATTATAAAGAAGAAGATCACATTTTAAAACTTGAGCAAGGAGTCAGATGTACCGGTAAAGGATGTAGGAAATTAGGTTACACCAGAATATTTCCCAGTCAAGCAGCCTGGTTCAAACATACACAACGAACGGAAAGCCCAGAGTGCAAGAGCATGGAAACTAATTATGTAAATGTAGAGGTTAAAGTAGTATTTGTTTGGGACGTGAATCCTTACTGGCAAAGGGCAGTTAAAGCGTTTCCTTCACTTGAAAAGCCTGTTCTTTTGAGCAGCATCTTTGAAAAGCACTCAATTGAGAAATTTGATAGCTACGATAATATTGATGAGTTAGCTAATGCTTTATTGAAAGAGGAAAAGCTCTGGTTTGAGCAGTTGATTAATACAGGGCTTATTGGTTTATGATTGGAGGGGCAGAATGAATATTGATCCAATCCAGGCTACAAATGCTATTAATAAAAGTTACTTAAACTATTTAGCGACAACCTTTTATTTAAGCAATGAGAGGCTGCGTAAAAATTTTCATGATGAACTATATCAACCGGGGCGCTTTTTGAAAGGGCCAATACTAGAGGCTACTCCACCTTTTATAAAGGGGATGACAGTTGGTGAGTTAGTAGAGGAAGGCGTGCTTGCTGGGGGTTTTAATAGGTTGAAGAGTACCGCCATTCCAATGGACAGGCCCCTCTACACCCACCAGGTAGAGGGTATTCGCAAAATAGTTGTGGAAAGACGTAATTTGGTTGCAGCTACAGGCACGGGTAGTGGAAAAACCGAGATATTCTTGCTGCCTATTATTGATCACTTATTAAAACAGAATGAGCAAAAGAAACTTGATCCCGGGGTGAGAGCGCTTTTGCTATACCCTATGAATGCACTGGCTAATGATCAACTGGCCCGGTTGCGAAAGCTTTTTTATAATGTGCCGGAAATAACTTTCGGTCGTTATACAGGTGAAACTGAAGAAAGTGAGAAGTCTGCTACCGAGGCTTATCGGAAAATGTATGGCGCAGAGCCACTTCCCAACGAATTGCTTTCCAGAGAACAAATGAGAGAAGCCCCGCCAAATATATTGTTAACCAATTATGCCATGCTGGAATACTTGTTATTGAGGCCCAAGGATAATGCTTTTTTTGATGGTATTTATGCGGGCAATTGGCGCTTTATTGTTCTTGATGAGGCACATACTTATTCAGGAGCAAAAGGCATTGAGATAGCGATGTTGCTGAGGAGATTAAAAGACCGGGTGGTAAAGAGCGAGCCTGGTAGGATAACTTGTATAGCGACCAGTGCAACTTTAGGGAAAGGTGAAAAAGATTATCCAGGGATAGCAAAGTTTGCAAGTAACTTATATGGAGAAGAATTTGCAAGCACTGATGTAGTGGGCGCGGTAAGGCAAAACGAACCAAAAGAGAATAAAACCTGGGGTAAACCTAACCCTGAGGTTTATATACAGTGGATTAGAATTATCGAGCAAGAAAATGACTTTGCGGTTAAACTCAGGCAGCTAATTGAAAGTGGGGATAAGGCAGGTATACCTGAAAGGGTGCTTTTTAACGCTGAAACAGAAAGCACAAAGAAAAAGGACATCTACACCTTTCTTTATGAAGTATTAAAGGGTGATGCTAACTTATTACGATTACAAAAAGAACTAAAAAATGAACCCGGTTTACTCCAGGAAGTTGCTATAAAGGTCTTTGCTGAATATGCTGGTAAAATTCTGAAAAGTACAGAGCAAATGGCAGTTAGCCTGGTAGATTTAGCGGTTAAGGCACGGCCTGAGGAAGAGGATCAGGCTTTACTGCCGGCAAGATACCATACTTTTGTTCGTGCTATCGAAGGTGCTTTCATAAGCCTGGATCAAAGCCAGGAGTTGTTTTTATCCAGGCATGAAAAAATCTCAGCTTCAGGTCATGATTATAGAGTTGCTGAATTGTCTACCTGTACAGGCTGCGGTGCTCATTACCTGGTAGGTATAGTAGATGTTCAGGGTAACGGAAAATACTTTGTTCAGCCTAAAGAAGATTACCGGCATTTGTCCTATTTTTTGATGACAGATTATGATTTATTGGAAGATATAGATGAAGATGAAGAAGCCGTTGTCGGCATTTATTCCAGCGAATTGAGTGAATTGGTTCTATATAAGATGTGCGCAAAATGTGGGCGAATTGACAAAGATAATATTCTGCATTTTCAATGTGAGTGTGAAGAACCCTTTATCAGGAAGCTGTACTTGATACCCTCAAAGGATGGCAAAGTTTCTACCTGTAGTGTGTGCGGAAGGTTTTCACCGCACGGTATGATCAGGCGTTTTTCCGTTGGGACTGATGCGGCTGCAAGTGTTTTAACTACATCACTATATCAGCAAATCAGGCCGCAAACAAAGGAAAATATAAAGGATGAGACTGCGGAGCTAACTGATGATGATTGGAATACTGGTGCTAAAATATCTGCCGTGGAAGCGAGGGGGGCGGGAAGCGGCGGAAGAAAACTGCTTATCTTCTCCGACAGC
>PWYU01000078.1 GCA_003567725.1 Syntrophomonadaceae bacterium
CTCTGTCAAGAACAATGCCTACAGCATCAAAAAAGGCGTTGATGAGTATACCAAAGAAAGTATCGTTGACAAAAAGACCGGTGAGGTTTTGGAGGATACGAAAAAGCTGCGTAGCGTAGACCTGGAGAAGGCGGAAAAAGATGCGATGTTTGACGGTTATTTTTGCATTATCACCAGCGAGCTTGACTATGATGAACGCAAAATACGCCGGGTCTACAGCGGACTGTGGCGAATAGAGCAGTCTTTTAAACTTTTAAAATCAGATCTTAATGCCAGACCTGTGTTTGTCAGGACCAATGAGCATATCCGGGCCCATTTTCTGATCTGTTTTGTTGCGCTGCTCATCGTGCGCATCATTCAATATCAGATGGGAGAAAAGGCCCTGTCAGCCGAACGAATCGCCAGGGCCCTCGGTGCTGCAACTTGCCAGGTTTTAAAAGGCGGCATTGTTCATCTAGACGATGTCGGCGGGGCTATTGCTTTCCAAAAAATTCGTGATAAGAAGGGCAAGCTTGTCGACACACTGGCATATTCGGATGAAGACGAGATTGCGCTGGACTACAAGTTGATTCAGGATGCCTTCGGCACTAATTGCTATAATATCTATCTGCGGCAGGAGGCGTTCAACAAGTTCCTGAAAAGCATCAAATTTTAGCATAACAAAAAATATTTACCGCAAGATCAAAAAAAGCCCTGTGTTATCAACAGAAACAGGGCTTTCGCCTTTTTAAACTGTAAAAGTCGGGGTAGGGATTTCTCTTAAGGAAAGGAGTAATAATACCCCAGTAGCAGGATTTTGCGATAATGTGAGATAATGAGCTGCTGCAGGGCGAATTAGAATTATTCCTTTCCCACATCAGCGGGAATGGCAAAGTGCGGAAAAATTGAAGGCCGTCCGGGAGAGTGTTATAATACACCTAACTTTTAAAGGACAGGTATGAAAATAGAACTAACCGGAGAGTGACAGGATTGATCAGCGTTACAAAACTTATATCCGGCAGAGAATATTATGGACACAGTTTACGGTACAGCAGGGGAAGCAATAAATCGCTTCATGGCAGCAACCGGGAAGCCGGTCCGGTAGTGTGGTCTGGAATATGACCCGGTCCTGTAACCTCAACTGCGCCCACTGCTACATGGATTCTGATGCCGGGCGATATTCGAATGAGGTTTTGCATAAATTGCGGGCCCTGGATTATAAGGAAAAATGCGGAAGCTGCAATTTTAAGAAACTCTGCGGAGGCTGCCGGGCCCGGGCTGCATTTCAGCCCGGCGGAGATTATATGGCTGAAGAGCCATGGTGTCTCTATCCAGGAAATGGACGTGAAGGAGATTTTTGATGGAGACTGTGGAACGAAGAATCCTCAATAATATTCAGGTTGTGTTTCCGAATACCCCTCGCCCTTACCGCCTGGTTGGTAAAGACGTGGGGATAACCGAGGAAGAAGCCTGGCAAAGGGTTAGATCTTTAAGGGAAAACGGGATCATTCGCCGGATTGGTGGCGTTTTTGAATCCCGCCATTTGGGATATATCACTACCCTCTGTACCGCTGAAATGTCAAAGACAAAAGTTCCTGTAGTGGCGGATTTGATGCAAGTAATTGATGAAATCACCCATAACTACCTTCGTGATCATCCAAAATACAACATGTGGTTTACAATTATCGCTTCTTCACAGCAAAGGATCGAAAGTATAATTTCCGATATCCGGGCTGCTTCAGGAGGTAACAGAGTCTACAGTTTGCCGGCGATTAAAGTGTTTAAGGTAGGGGTAATTTTTAACCTTGGGGCTGAAGAATCCCAGAACCCATCAAGGATGATGCAAGGCAGGCCCCAGGTTGACGCAGGAAGCAGCTCTCCTCCTGCGATTACAGAAAATGACAAAAAACTGGTCCGGTTGCTGCAGGAAGATTTGCCTTACTCAATGACTCCCTATTCCGATCTGGCGGATGAACTGGGTACTGATGCCCGGGATCTATTTTCAGGTATCCAGCGTTTCCTGGAGCAGGGAATTATGCGCCGCCTGGGAGCAATCCTTTCCCATCGTAAAAGCGGCTTTACTTCCAATGCCATGGGAGTATGGGCAGTTCCGGAAGAGCGGGTAAATGAGGCCGGTATGAGGATGGCTGAATTTAAAGAAGTTACCCATTGCTACCAGCGCCAGACTTTCCCTGATTGGCCCTATAACCTTTTTACCATGATCCATGGGAATTCAGATCAAAAATGCCGGGATATTATGGTTAAAATTTCTGAAGTGACCGGGATTAACAACTATGCGCTGTTGTTTAGTGATAAAGAGTTAAAAAAGACCAGTATGCGCTACTTTAACGAGTAAGAGAAATTCTTAATTTGATCAGGATCTCTACTCAAAGGAAAGGAAATACTCCTTGATACCCTCCATCATGGCCGCGGCAAATTGCTGCTGCCCCCTGGGATGAAAGATATACCAGTTGTCTTCAGGATGCATCATGTAACCGGCTTCCACTAAAACGCAGGGGAACTGGGTGTACCTGGTTACCGCAATATTTCTTCTCCAGGTATAAAGCTCCGGCAGGTCCATCTCTTCTGTTACCCTGTCCAGCATGATATCGGCCAGTTTCTCGTTATGATCATAGTTATAAAGGGTCATTATTCCGTGGGTATTTACTGCATCTGCTCCGTGACCGTGGGCATTGGCGTGAACGCTTATGAAAAAGTCGGTCTCATCTATAAATTCTGCATTGGGGCGATCATAAAGGTCTACATCTACATCTTCGGTGCGGGTCATGATCACCTCCGCACCTGCTTCCAGCAGGAGCTCCTGTAAATAAAGGCTCATGTTAAGGACTACGTCTTTTTCGTGAAGATCACCCGGCCCGGGTGCCCCCGGGTCTTCTCCGCCGTGTCCGGGATCGATAACTATGGTTTTACCTTTTAAGGGTTTTTCTTCATCTACCCGGAGCGGTTTGTCAAGCTCAAAGGTCAGGGTGGTGTCTTCCCAGGAGGGGGTAAAACCGGTAAAGGGCTGATCAAGCTGGATCGTTAATACCAGGGCATTGGGCTCCCCTGCCATAGGCTCAAGGGTTAACTCTTGCACCGAAGCGGGCATTTCCGGCATCTCCAGATCTTCATCTTTATCTACACCGTACACCTTTATCTTCAAATGATCTGTGCCGCTGTCAACAAGAAAGGGAAACCTTTCGTCAGCGTTCAGGCGCAGGCTTACTTTTTTGCCGGTTTCAGATACTTCGATACCGGACAGGGCAGGATCCAGGTACTCTTTGTCTTCCAATTGCCGGACTGCGTCTTTATGAAGCAGGTAAGTCTCATCTTCTTCAAGCTTTACCCGGTAATAGGTACCTGATGATCCCACCACCTCAAAGCGGGTTCCTGCAGTTAAATAACTGGCTACATCGTCGGGATAGCCGGTGCCGCCCCGGGTGTTGGAATAGATTTGGTACGAATCATCGCGGATAATTCTAAACCAGCCCGAATAGTTTAACTCAAATTGATCTTTGACTTCTACTACTTTATAGGGAAGATCGGAAAAGAATGCCACCTGGCCTGGCAATTCACGGCTGACTTGCTCCCCGCCTTTATCTAAAAGCACCGTAACAGGTATGGTGTCAGATACTCCTTCAGCAGGAGCGTCGTTAGCGCCTACGGTGTACACGGCACTATAAATACCGCCTCTACCGGGGGGGCCGGTAGGATATTCTAGTTCAGTCATTTGAACATAACTGCCTTGTCCAATTTGATAATAGGCAGTTGCTCCCGGGCTACCCCGGGCCACGATTCTCAAAGAATCTCCCGGTTTTAAAATCTGGTCTTCCCCGGGTATTAAATGGGAGGAGTGAATTTCCAGGGGATCTTCAGCCATAGTTTGTAAACCTTCCGGGTAAATGACCGTTCTTTCAATCGTGGTGGTGTCAATACCGTCGCTGGCTTCTACCCTGACGGTAAACTCTTCGCCCCGGGGAATATCAACCATGGTAAGGAAGTTCCCGGTTTTCCGGTTTAACATGTCCACCGGTTCCCCGTTTACGATTACATCAACCTGCGAATAGGACTGGATTGTCCCAAAAACAAATAAAGAATCTGCGTAATAGCTGATCTGGTACTCGGGTGGGTAAGAAACATGTAAAAGCGGCCCCTCTTGTTCTTCGTCCATTTCCGGATCAAATTCCTTTGGTGTTGAAATGATTACCGCTCTAGTTTCTTCATCCCATTTCAAAAAGGCTCCCAGCGCTTCCGTAGTCGGTTCAACGGGGGCATAAACAGTATCATCAACCAGTTTTACCGGCACTTCCCAGGTAACAGTTTCACCGCCAACTGTTACTTCATGACTCCCGGCGTGGAGATAAACCTCGAATTCACCAAATTTGCCGGAGAACACTTCACTACCGGGATCCCATCTTGTATAGGCGCCCAACGTTTCAAATACGGACTGCGCGGGAACAAATATTACCTCATCCTCTATTATTACCGGGTCGTCCAGTTCAATTAGTTTATCATTAATAACAAGCTCGATAACCCTGGCCTGATAAACCATAAAAACTGAAACGCCCGCTATGGCGATAATCAAAATGGCCAACACAATCTTTTTCATTGTTACCCACCCTCAGAAAAAATTCAGCTTCCGGCATGCAATGTAATTTCCGGTATGTGCTGTGTAAATAAAAAAAAGCGTTTTTCGAATTGCCTATTCTCGGGCAAGGTTTGGATTACGAAGTGAGATTATTATTCGCAAGGAAAATATAATTTCAAAAGCCCCGCCAGAAATAACGAGGTGAAGAAGCTATCCACTTGTATCTCTATATTAACGGATTATTAGAAATATTTCAAGTAAACGCATCTCAACGTAACGGTGTCAACGGGACGAAGTGTCATAGGTGTCATAGGGACGGTTCTAATGACATAATTGTCTTTGTGTCATAGGGACGGTTCTAATGACATAATTGTCTTTGTAGCATCAAGATTCTCTTTAACCTGGCGATCACTTTAAATTATGCTACACGACCATCAAAAAAGCAGAGTTTTAATGAATACTAAATTAAAGAAAACCTGATTCTGACATGGATTTCCCAGGCCCACCTGAAAAGACACTCGATCCCGGCGTAGATGCCCCCGGACAACCGGAAGAAAAACCTTGTTACACGCTCCTAAATATATAGAATCTCGTCTTTATATCCAAAAAATAATATTTAAGACAGGAAAAGTTCGTCAGGGTAAAGTCAAAATTCACCTTGAACAATTTTTTAGCATTGGGATACAGTTGGTGGTTTATATGATTCCTGATTTTTGAAGACAAGAAAAGTTTGCTCCAGAAGCGCAGATGCTGCTTACTTATAGCATTTTACCAGATCTGCTCAATCATTGAAAAGGGATCGAAAGGTATAGCCGGAAATCAGTTAACATAGATAGAATCCCTGGCTGGAAACGGAGGCCGCCTATCACTTTAGGGCAATGGCTAAAACGACGCCGGGATTAATGAGGGGGAAATTACTGAGTTTACTACTGAAGAAGAAACAGAATTGGTCGATCCCAAGATAGTTAAATTTGAAGTTGACACCCGCACTACCGGCCCCTTTAAAAGAGCCAATGTGAAGTGGGAAGCTTACCACGAAGACGGCGCCCTAAATGAGGTGAAAAGCGAACTGCCCGTGCCTGGCGATGATGGTGAAGTATTGGAGGTTCTCGATACGGAAACTACTTCCGTGAGTGGCGAAAGCGCTAGTGGCGAATATAATTTACGCACCCGCGGTGATGCGGATGCAGTCCGCTTTACAGTAACCGATATTAAAGGGCAAAAGACCATTGAAATCAAAGATGTTGATTGGTAAGAAAGTCACTTTGCCTTTGCACTGCCGGACGAATGAACAAAATTCTGTCTTACAAAACCCCTGGGGTTTGCCTTCGATTACCCAGGGGTTTTACATGACATAGGTGTTATTAGAACGGGTTCTTTGATACATATATGGCGGCTATAATTTTAATCATGAAGCCTTGAGCAAGATTATGCATAAACTGGAAGACTAAATTGAAGTCTACGGCCCAGAATTGTTGGATGCTTTTGGGCTGGAAGAAGTCCTGCCGCAAGAAATGGTTACCGTTAAAAAGCTTTTTGATGCCTTGCCGCCTGAGATCATGTAACTACTGGTGAACTATGTTGTGACCAAAATCTACCTGAAAGGGTTTTAACAGTCCCATGCTGTTGTCTTATTTTCTTTGTTTACCAGTTGCCTTTCTTATTCTTACTCTTCATCGGTGTATGAGAAATCCCATCTATGTCTGGCACATCACCGATTTTCGTACTCAGTTCTTCAAAACTTATCGGTTTGCCGAAACGGCTTAGAATAAGCGTTAATATTGCAGGTATGACCAGGGCGACTGCGAAGGAAAGCAAAAGATTACCCCTGGAAAACGCTGGGTCGGGGAAGTATATGGCGCCGGCAAAAAGGCCAATGATTGTACTTAATGCAGCAGCCCAACCCGGGAAACGGTTTGAGTAAAGCCCATAAAGTAAGGGGACAAGGGCAGCGGCACAAACCAGATCGGCGATAAAGAACAGGTATAGTACACCGTAGCCTTGAGAAGCAACTACAATAACCACCAAACATATAAACCCAGTTATAATCCGGGCGTACATCTTTAAATTTGCCGGGCTGAGATCTTTCTTAAATCGCGCCAGGTCAACGGTAAGAATGTTGGCGATGCCATTTATTACTGTATCCACGCTGCTCATTACCAGTGCTATGCCAAGAACAATTACTATTCCAACCACCCAGGATGGTGTTGCGAAAAGGATAACCTCGAACAAGGCCGCAGAAGGCATAGCGGATTCTTCCAACATGATCCACATAATCCCGAAAAATCCGGCAAGCATCATGATGGGAACGACAAGTAATCCTGCCACCATAAATGATCTACGCACTGTTAAATCGTCTCTGGCGGCAAATACGCGCGACCAGAAGCCTGCATGAAATGCGTTGGCTGCAATAACCGCTATTAATAAAGTTACCGCGAATTCCCAACCGCCCCGGTGGCCGAAGCCAAGTAGATCTGGAGAAACTTCCTGAGCGCGTCCTATAATGTCCCCAAAGCCGCCAAGATAATGTAACGCTGCAAAAAAGGCTATTAAAAGTGCCGGGATCATGATTACAGCCTGGATAGTATCTGTAAAAATAGAACCGCGTATTCCTCCGTAAGTTGTGTAGATTAATGTACCGCCCCCTATTATTAAGGCAGTTAGCCACAGGGGGAGTCCGGTTATTAAATTGACCGCCAGGGCGATACCGGTTAACTCTGCGGCTAAGAAAATAGACATGTAAAAAACCGAACTGATTAAAGTGATAATATACATCGGTATGCCATAACGGTAATACACAAACTCGGTCAATGTAGAACCTCTGGGGGCAATTTTACGCAACCGCGGGCCTATAACGGCAAACATCATCACGGCCAGCGCCTGGGCTACAGCATATCCTCCAAAGGCTAGTAAACCACCCCAGGTTCCGGCTTCCGCCGGGCTGAATAAAATCCAGGCTCCCATAATCGATGCCAAAACGGTAGCCATGGCCACCCACGAGGTTAGGGTTCCTCTTGCAGTCAGGAACGAGTCTACGGTTTTAAAGCGGTCCCGGGTTAAGTAAACATAAATAAGGGCCATAACAGTAAAAGCAACAGTTATAAAAATAACCCAGAAGATCATTATTGAGCACTCTCCTGTCTTATTAAAAAGCCTTTACCTGCAGACATCAGGTTAAGGCTTTTTAATCAAGCTTAAACATTTCCTCCGCTGGTATTATCCAGATCAGGTCAAAGGGTCAGAACTAATCTAGCTCTTTCTCAGCCGGGTCACCCCAGCTCCCCTTGTTAATATTTTTTTTAATCATAGCACTTGTTAATGGTATTTTCAATATATCAAATTCTTGACATATACCCATAATAGGTTTATAGTGGTAATGGATATATACCCTTATATATTTTAAATAACACTAATTTAAATGGAGGCCGCGGAATTGGAAGAAAAAGATTATAAAAAAAGGCAACCAGAAGAAAAAGGCACAGGTATTGAAAAATTATCTCAACCGGAAGGCTGCCATATCGGCCACGTAATTGCAGTAATGAGCGGTAAAGGTGGGGTGGGCAAATCATCTGTTTCTGCTCTGCTGGCTGTTGCTCTCGCTAAACAGGGGTTACGAACGGGCCTACTCGATGCAGATATTACCGGGCCGAGTATCCCTAAGCTTTTTGGATTGAACC
>PWYU01000086.1 GCA_003567725.1 Syntrophomonadaceae bacterium
ATTATTAAAACAGACGGAGCTGATTTTGAGGTGTTCAGTACTGAAAAACCGCTCCCGGCTTTGCGTTAGCCTTTTTTAACATAAAGGAAATTTGGCCAAAGCTGAAGAATTATTAGTTAGGATGAAGCTGTGCCGGGGAGGAAGAATATGGAACCTGAAGAGCTGAGAAAACTGGTTAATAAAAGTGACAATGAAGCACGGCGCCAGCTTTTTGAAGCTTATTACAAAAAAACCTTCGCTGTAGCATATAATATTTTGCGCAATCGGGAAAATGCCGAAGATATAACTCAGGATGCTTTTATAAAAGCCTTTCAAAAGATACATCAACTGCAGGATCAAACCAAATTTGGAGCCTGGCTGGCCGTTATCGCCTCCAACCTGGCCCGCAACTTTCTAAAACGCGAAAAAAGAATTGATTACACTGATGAAGAAATAATAATTGAAAACTCTTCTGAGGCAAATTATACCGAGGAAATAGCTATGCGCAGCCTTGAAATAGACCGGGTTCAGCAGGCCATTAAAGCACTGCCCCCTGATCATTACCAGGTTGTGGTCCTCCAGTATTACTACGACCTACGGGTAGAAGAAATAGCTTCCATGCTCAAGTTAAGTCCGGGAACGGTAAAATCACGCCTTCACCGCGCCCGTCAAAGGTTGGCAAAAAATTTGGAACTTGAGAACGATTCTGCTTGTCATAGAGATAAAGGAAGTGAGCGGGAATAATGATAGATCAACAAAAACCTGAACCATTAAATGATGATCTAATCCGCCAGGCTTTGGTGCGCGATTTTGATTCTATAGAAGCCCCTCCCGCAGATAGATGCTGGCGCCAGATTGAAGCAAAGCTGCAAGATGAAATTGCCTATAACCGGAAAAGCCATGCCAAAGGGACCCGTTACGCGGCTCTGGCTGCCGCGGCCCTCCTGCTAATTGTTTTAAGCAGTATTGGGATAATGCAAAGAACTGATCTTGCTTCTCCCATGGTAGAGGAAGAAATTCCGGCAAGAGCGCCCGAAGAAGAAATAGAGGTTTTAGATACTGAAGTTGTCGAGCCTCATGGTAAAGAGGCAAAAGAGGTCGAGCTATTTGTGGATGAGCAGGCGGTTAGTGAACAGCCTCCTTTTGAAGCTGTAGTTGATCCATCTCCTCCTCCCTGGCAAGAGGTTATAGACGATAACTTTTTATTCGACCAGGCTATCCTGTTAAGTGCAGGGGACGGCCCTGATTACCATGGAGCTATCTATCACGGAGAAGAAGAGCAGCTGTTATGGATAAAATCAAAAGTTCAACAGGAAGATACAACCAGTTTTATTTTAAATCTTGGCGATCATATCCAGGCTGAGCCCAGCCGGATGGAGGAGGTAAACGGTTATGTTCATTTTGAAACGGCCGGTCAACCGGGCCTGGCCTGGCATGAAGACGACCATAACCAGGCCCTGGTAGTAATGTCCGGTCCCGTCTCGTTAGAGCAGCTTGAAAGCATTGCTGTTGAAATGGATTAACTACTCAGCTATTGTTCTTGTTAAATGATAAGCGTCCCCTGTGGCTTAGCGGGCTATGCTTGAGTAGTTTCGAAACGGATTAATTTACGCTGGGTCATTTAAACTATTGCTCCAGGTATTTCATCATTTTGCGCAGCTTCTGACCAACTTTTACGATCAGATGATTCTCTTCCTTCTTTCGCAATGCTTTAAATTTAGGCTGGTTAGCCTGGTTTTCGGTTATCCACTCCAGGGCAAACTGCCCATTTTGGATTTCTTCTAGAATGGTTTTCATTTCTGCCCTGACTTTGTCATTAACGATGCGAGGCCCCCTGGTAAAATCACCGTATTCAGCGGTGTCGCTTACCGAATAATGCATTTTTTCTAAGCCGCCTTCATAAATAAGGTCGACAATAAGTTTTAATTCATGAAGACATTCGAAATAAGCTATTTCAGGCTGGTAGCCCGCTTCCACTAAAGTTTCAAAGCTGGCTTTAATAAGAGCTGATGTTCCTCCACAAAGGATTACCTGTTCTCCGAACAAATCTGTTTCAGTTTCTTCCTGGAAAGTAGTTTCAATAACACCGGCCCTTGTACAGCCGATACCTTTGGCATAGGCCAGCGCAAGATCCTTTGCTTTGCCGCTATAATCTTGATGGATGGCCAGCAGACCTGGAACGCCGGCTCCTTCCTGGTGCAGTCTCCTTACCAGATGTCCCGGGCTTTTAGGAGCAATCATGAAAACATCAATATTTTCTGGTGGTATGATCTGGTTGTAAAGAATATTAAAGCCATGCGAAACCACGATCGCCTTACCTTCGGTTAGATAGGGTAAAACTGACTCATGATAAACAGCAGGCTGATGGTTGTCGCCAATCAAGATTTGGATAATGTCCGCCTTTTTTGCAGCTTCATCAACAGTTGCGACTTCTAAGCCGTCTTTTATGGCCTGATTCCAGCTATTGCTGTTTTGCCTTAGACCGACAATTACATCTAACCCGCTGTCCTTTAAATTTTGAGCTTGAGCATGCCCCTGGCTGCCGTAACCTAAAACAGCGATCGTTTTGTTTTTCAAAATACTTAAATCTGCGTCCTGGTCATAATACATTTCCGCCATTGTTATAATCCTCCCTAAAAATATAATAACTTGTTTCTGCTCAGCCACACCGGACTGTTGACTAAATTGCCTGCAATTAGAAGCTGTGCGCAAGATTTTTAAGGCAAAAACTGTAACGTCTTAGCGTCGGCTCTCCGTCCGGGCTTCCCTTACTATAAACCAATCGTAAGCACTCGCTCGGCGGGCAGCTTCCTGCGGCCCGTTTCGGGCCTCGCCAGTATTTTCAAGCCTTCACTTCATGCTCGTCCGAGTTTTCCTTGCAGACTTGCCAGGTTAATGTTAAACAGGCTAAGCTTTCACAATAACTTAATAAATTAGATGTTTTTAACAAAATTCCTGCCTTTTTTTAAGTAAAGTTTTACCCTAAAATTAAGTTCATATTTCTTTTTGAGGTAATTGCTGGTTGTTATCATAATTTAGAAAGCCTGAAAACTAACGAATAAAATTTGCAAAGTGTTTACATATTGCTTTTTATTGCCGCTATCATTGCCTTTGCTCAATTTCTGCCCGTAGTGGTTGGTTATGCGTATGTTATAATGTCAGCAATACGTTGTTATTAGCGAAAATGACGGTATTTTTTAAAGGAGTATTTAAAAAAATGTCATGGAAAGGCTACTTGAATTTAGTTTTTTTATTAATCAGTTTTCTAATGTAATAGTGCTCATTGTAACTCAATTTATAAATGGCCTGCTTGTAATCCATAAAAATGTAAAAGTTAACTATACCAGAAAAATAAATCATTTTATGCTTTTTTTTGTTCCGATTTTTTTGAACCGGGGATATGCCCATGAAGAAGCTTTTGGACTCTATGCTTTAGGAGCAATTCTTGCTGTAGCAAAATTTATTTTTTATATCAAGCCCATACGTGACCGGGTGCATTTCATTAGAGTAATGTTTCATTCTTTTGATCGCCCGGAAGATCGTCCCTATACGCTATTATGGATTGTTACTCAGACAGCAGCAGGATATGTAATACTTATACCTGCCAGCATCATTTTCGCTTATTACGATCTTTTTCATTTGGTGGTAATTCCTATTCTTATTTATGGTATTGGGGATGGACTGGCCGAACCGGTGGGCGTTCGATTTGGCAAACATGAATACCAAACTTACGCCCTGTTTTCCCGGCGGACCTATATCCGTACCCTAGAAGGCAGTGCCGTGGTCTTCTTAACGAGCCTTGTTGTTGTCGGTGCTTTTTATAATTACTTTACCACCCTGCAGTTCGCTGCGGCTATGGCTGTTATACCTCTTCTGCTGACCCTGGTGGAGGCTTTTTCACCTCATACCTGGGATTCGCCGACCATATTTTTTGCAGGTTATATTGCTCTTTTTGGCATTATGGTCCTGCTCTAAGCTGCTCTTTTATTTCAGGGTTCATTAGTGTTATAGTAATAATGAGACTACTATTTGAACAGGGGTATGGTGTTAATGCGCAAAACAATTACTTCTAGGCGAAAGGCCATGGTATTATGCGCAGGTGTGCTGGTTTGCCTATTATGCGGTGGCTGCCCGGCTGAAGAACCGGTAGAACCTGAGCGGAAGGTTCGTCTTGCTGCCAATGAGCATTTTATTATCGAAGAAGAAGGATTAAACCTGCTTGAAGAAGAATACGGCCTGATTTTCGATGAAATTCATGAAATGGCTGTTGGGCTAACCCATGAAGCTCTCAAAATGGGGGATGTTGATGTAGCAGTAGGTTTTACCACCGATGGGAAAATTAAAGAATTAGAACTGGTCAAGCTTAAAGATGATCAGAAAGTTTTTCCCGTCAGCAACCCTGCTCCCCTGGTTCGAGAAAATGTTTTGGAACAGTATCCCCAGATTGAGGCAATCATGGCTGAAATATCTTCCAGGCTGGATAACCAAACCATGATCGAACTAAATTACCAGGTCGATTTAGAAGAAAATGAACCGGTGGATGTAGCAAGAAAATGGCTTCTTGAAGAAGAATTAATTACAAAAAAAGATAGAATTCCACTGGATGGCGATGTGGTTGTTGTCGGTTCGAAAGAGTTTGTGGAACAAAATATTTTGGGCCAGATTGCCACCCTTGCTTTAGAAGATGCCGGAATTCCAGTTGAGAAAAAAGAGCCTATTGCCGGAACAGAAGCAATCAGAAGGGCAATCCTGCTGGAAGGTATTGATTTATACTGGGAGTATACAGGTGTTGCCTGGCAGGAAGTTTATGAAAAAGAAGAAAGGCTTTGCGATCCGGAACAGGTTTTCAAGAAAGTATCTGAAAAAGATGCAAAAATTGGCTTAACCTGGTTGGATTATGCGCCTTTGAATAAAACCTATACTCTTATGATGCGCCGTGAAGATGCAATTTCTTATGAAATAGATTCTATCAGCGATTTGTCAAAATGGACTGAGCAGGTTCGCGCGGGAGAGTCGCAGTAATGGAATTACCTCCTTTATCAGGCAATATATTTTCTACAAATCATAAAATAGAACGAGTATCCCGCTGGTTTTGCTTGTTCTTTATCGTTTTTCTATCTATTATTCTTTACCAGTTCTGGTATCCACTTCGTGACACCGAGTTCACCTATTCAATTGTTTCTACTACTGTTTATAATCCTGTGCTGCTGTATTTATTTAGAGTAATCACTACTCTTGGCAGTGAAGGATTCTTCCTGGTATTCCTGTCTGCAATATACTGGTCGTACAACAAATCCTTAGGTTTTTGGGGTTTAATCTTGATGCCCCTGGCAATTTTTGTGACCAGTGAAATACCTAAAGATATCATTAGATTGCCCCGCCCTGATGTGCGTGGTATTACCGTCCCAACTTATACCTTTCCCAGCGGCCATACTTCAGGAGCGGTGAGTGTTTGGGGTTATATGGCAATTATGCTCAAAAAACGCTGGCTATGGATTTGGGCGGTGGTGATTGTTTTACTAATTGGCCTTTCCAGGGTTACTTTAGGTTACCATTACCCGGGAGATGTTATCGGTGGTATTGTTACTGGAATGGTTTTTTTGGCCATTTTTCTGATAACAGGAATAGGCATGATCGAAAGCAGGATTCATGAAAAATTTTCTTTTTCAATGCTTATATTATTAGCTCTGGTTATTCCAATTGGCCTGTCTTTGCTTCCTGCCACCTATGCTCCTAATTTGATGGGTTATTTAGCCGGAGCAGGGGTTGGGAGGCTTCTGGAAAAAGAAAAATTAAATTTCGACCAGGGCGGTCACTGGTACCAGCACCTGGCCAGATCTTTGATTGGCATGTTTGTCATAGCTCTGATCATCCTGGAACTGGGAGCTATTCTTCCGACCAACATACCGGTGTTCACCTTTACAATTCATGCTTTATCCACTTTTTGGGCTACCTATCTTGCGCCGCTCATTTTTGTAAAAACCGGTTTGGCCCAAGTAAATAATTATAATTAGGAAGAAAGTTCTAAAAAATAGTAACGGGATGCATATATTTGATTATTATTGTATAATAATATCGTGACTGTTCAGCCTGTTTTATCTTAACCTGGCAAGCCTGAAATTAATGTTCAGGTTAAAAGCATTAAGTGAGGGTTTGAAATTGCCGCCGGAGCGAAGCCCGAAGCGGCCTGGCTGGCAGAAAGCCAGCCACCGGGCCAGAGCTTGATATCAGTTTATCGCTAAAAAAGCCCGGATGAAGGAACGAAGCTAAACTGCTGCCATTTCTGCCTGAATGATCTGCGAGCACAGTTTTAATTTCAGGAAATTTAATCAACAGCCCGGTGGTGGCTGAGCAGAAGCATAATATCTAATTAACTGACGTGCTGAGCCTACTCAGCAGAATAAACAAAACAGGAGGATGATTAACTATGAGTTTGAAAGGAACAAAAACTGAAAAAAACCTTTTAACCGCCTTTGCAGGAGAATCTCAGGCCAGGAACCGCTACACTTATTTTGCCAGCCAGGCAAAAAAAGATGGTTACGTTCAGATCTCTGCAATTTTTGAAGAAACTGCAAACCAGGAAAAAGAGCATGCCAAGAGGTTGTTCAAGCATCTTGAAGGCGGGGAAGTAGAAATTCAGGCTGCTTTTCCAGCCGGCGTGATCGGTTCTACCAGGGAAAATTTGAAAGAAGCAGCCGGCGGTGAAAATTATGAGTGGACCGATATGTATCCCGGTTTTGCCAAAACCGCCAGGGAAGAAAATTTTGCTGAAATAGCTGATATATTTGAAGCCATAGCTGTGGCGGAGAAGCAGCATGAAAAACGGTACCTGGGTTTGATGGCCAATATAGATAACGGTACGGTTTTCAAAAAAGATCAAGCGGTCAAATGGTTCTGCCGTAACTGCGGTTATGTCCATGAAGGCAAGGAAGCGCCTGATGATTGCCCTTCATGTAACCACCCCCAGGACCATTTTGAAGTTATCTGCGAAAACTGGTAAAGTTAAACGCAAGGGCCCGGTAAAACCGGGCCCTGCCACATGGTGCTTCCGCCGTGGGCGTTAACCTGATGGTTAAAGTCCGTTGTGTCCTGGCAGGGTTAACCATCAGCTGAGGGCAAGGAGGTCTCCCTCGGGACGGAATCTAAATGAAGTCCAAGGCAAATTCCCGGTTCGATGAACAAGAACCGTTTGCTTTAGCTTTTAATGCTTGAAAATTAGCTCGAAGATAAAGATATTTTACCGAAAATAGTCTTGTCTTTAGCACAGTGATCGTATATAATAAAATCAGATCGTAGGATCGGCAAAAAAATAATCCTTGCTGTTATAAAAAGGTCAGTTTGATAAAAATATCAAGGATGGGTGCCGATCATAATTAAGTTTAGTATACTTTTTCTCCCTGATGAGGCAGCGTAGCCGCTGTCTCTTTTTTTTTCAATACTCTTTTGAGGTGAAAGGAAGGGGTTTTTTATGCACATTATTATTGTCGGGGGCGGGGGAGTAAGCTATGAACTGGCCCGGAACCTGTCTGAAAAAAACCAGGATGTTGTAGTCATAGAAAAAAATGCAGAGAAAGCTTTACGTTTTAAAGAAGCCCTGGACGTAATGGTTATTGAAGATAACGGCGCCAATGCTGCTATTCTGGAACAGGCAGGAGTTAAGAAAGCCGACATGGTGGTTGCGGTGACCCAGTTTGATGAAGTAAATGTAATTGCCTGCATGATCGCCAAACAGTACGATGTCCCGATCACGGTATGCCGAATCCGGAACCAGCAGTATGTCGGTGCTTCATCGGTTCTGACCCCGCAGCAGCTGGGGATAGATGTGGTCATTAATCCGGAAAAGGTTGCGGCTATGGAGATTTCCAAGATGCTCCACTTCCCCGAGGCCAGCGAGATAGAATATTTCAACCGGGGCAGGATTATGATGGTGGGCATTACCGTGGAAGCAGAAGCAGGAATTGTCGGAGTCCCGCTGCGTAAACTTCCCCAAAATCTTGACATGGTTATTGTCGGAATCAGCGATATCGAGGGCAAATTTATCGTGCCTGGCGGCGATGATGTGGTTATGCCTGGTAATAAGGTTTACCTCCTGGGCAAAAGCAAATCTTTGAAGGATATAGGATCTCTTTTACACCATGAACAGAAAACAATCAGGCAGGTAACTATCATGGGCGGTGGTTTGATTGGAGTCCAATTGGCTCACCTGCTTGAAAAAAGTAAACAGCGCTTTGATGTAAAAATTATTGAAAAAGATATGGAGCGCTGTGAAGAGCTGTGCCGGGATCTGGATAAGACTCTTGTTTTGGAGGGAGATGCCACCGAAATAGCCATGCTGGAAGAAGAAGATACAGAACGAGCTGATGCGGTGGTTGCCGTAACCGGCGACGACCGCAGCAATATCGTGGTGGCCCTTCTGGCCCGCCAGTTTGGGGTATCAAAAATTATCTGCGAAGTGATGCGACCTCACTATGTGCCTGTTTATAACACCCTGGGCATAGATAGTGTAATCAATCCCCGGATCCTGGCTGCATCCCGGATCCTTCGCTTAACCCGCAAAGAGGATGCTGTAGCATTTTCTCTTCTGCAGGATGAAAAAGCTGAAGTGGTTGAAATCGTATTACCTGAAAATGCCAGCGTGGTTAATAAAAAAATTGTTAAGGCTCGATTCCCCCGGGGAATGGTTATTGGATCCATCGCCCGCGGCGATGAAGTAATCGTCCCCACTGGTGATACAATGCTTCTGCCCGGAGATCATCTGGTTATTTTTGCTATTCCCAAAGTAAGCGGTACCCTGGATCGCTTTTTTGCCCCTCCTGAGGATAAGGAAAACAAAAGATATCTTAGAAATAAATTGGTGCACAGCGAAGACAGTTGATTTTACCCTTTTATATATGTAGTATTAATAATGTATAAATGAAAACCACAAGTAGCAATAGTTGAAGGGGATATTATTTTTGCGTAATTTTCGCATTCCATATTTGCTGGGAATCATGCTCCTGTTCCTGGCCCTGGCCATGCTTCTACCCGCCCTGTGGGCGGTAGCCGAACAGGGGCCGGACCGGCTGGCATTCCTAAAATCGATCCTGCTTACTGCTGTTGCAGGCGGTGCCTTATATTTTTATTTTCTCCCTTCGCGCGGCAGTGAACTAAGCATAGTTGAAAATTTTACCGTGGTTACCCTGGCCTGGTTTGTAGCCGGTGTTTTTGGTGCTTTGCCTTTTCACTTCTATGGAGTTTTTGAAGGAAGTTTTCTCCAGGCTTTTTTTGAAGCGGTTTCCGGGTTTACAACAACCGGGGCCACCTTGATTGAAGATATTGAAGTACTGCCCCGCGGCCTGCTGCTGTGGCGGAGCTTAACCCAGTGGTTGGGTGGTATGGGAATTATTGTCCTTTTTTTGGCCGTCCTGCCCAAGTTTGGTTTTCGAAGCATGACCATGTTTAAAGCGGAAATACCCGGCCCGGTGGCTGAAAAGGTTTTGCCCAGGGTGGTCGAAACCGCCCGGCGGCTCTGGTTGATTTACGTGGTTTTTACGGCGGTTTTAACTTTACTCTTAATGCTGAGCGGAATCAGTTTTTATGACTCTCTGGCCCATGCTTTTACCACCATGCCTACCGGTGGTTTTTCGCCATACAATGCCAGCATCGCCGCCTTCAACAACCCAGCCGCAGAAGTAATCATTATCTTTTTTATGCTTTTTGCCGGGATCAACTTTGCAATATATTTTCGAATTATGCGTGGCGAATTCAATGTTTTAAAAAATCCGGAGTTAAGGTTTTACCTGGTGGTGATCCTGGTTGGGATCTGTCTGGTAACCGTTAATAACTTAGAGCAAGCCGGGCAATCTCTTACTCTTGCCCTGCGGCAAAGTGCTTTTCAGGTAGTATCTATCACTACCACAACCGGTTATGCTACAGCAGACTTTAACGGCTGGCCTAATTTTTCCCGCCTTTTTTTACTGTTGGTCATGTTTATCGGCGGCTGCGGCGGCTCAACGGGGGGAGCTATGAAACAGGTGCGCTGGATGCTGATGTTTAAGTATGCCTTCCGTGAACTGTCCCGGGTTATCCATCCTTCCGCCATTTCTTCAGTCAAATTAGGCAGGCAATTTGTCAATGAAGAGGTGTTGCGGTCGGTGATGGGTTTTGGGTTCTTATATCTTTTACTTACAGTTGGTTCGACTCTGTTCCTGGCCCTGATGGGGCTGGATACTGAAACGGCCTTTTCAGCGGTAGCGGCTACGATCGGCAATGTCGGGCCCGGTCTTGGAGCTGTGGGACCGGTGGAAACATACCAGGTTATACCGCCTGCCGGCCAGTTTATCCTTTCAATCCTGATGGTTATCGGGCGCCTGGAAATATTTACGGTCCTGGTCATTTTTCTACCCGAGTCAAGGCGGCTTTGGACCAGTGCTTTAAAAGGAAAGAGGTAGAAATGATATCTTACCAGACTTTACTGAAACAGTTTAAAGAAGAAGATTTTACTTCTGTTTATCTTTTTTACGGAGAAGAAAAATACCTTCAGCAGGAATTTCTCTTTCGTCTGGCTAAAAACTACCTGGGTTCTGAGGCTGAATTTGGTTTAGAAAAAATAGACGGCCCGGAGCATGATCTGGAAAGTATAATAGCCGGCTTAAATGAAAGAGGGCTATTTACCCGGAGGAGAATTGTGGTCATTGAAAATCCTCCTTATCTGGCACCTCCTCGGAAAAAAGAAGACCGGGAAGAGCACGCAGAAGCATCCGCACCAGATAACCAGGAAGAAAGGAATACCGAGCTGCTAAGAGAATATATGGAGAGCCAGGATTCCGGAGAGCGGGACAGTATTATTGTTTATTTAAGTCCGGGCGCCGACCGGCGCAGGCGCTTGTATAAATTAATTGATAAAAAGGGTGTGGTTGTGGAGTGCGCTTCCCTTAAAGGTGAGTCACTTGCTGCCTGGATTCGCAAGAAAGCTGAACAACTGGGCAAAAAGATTGATCGGGCAGCAGTTGAAAAATTGCTCCTTGCAGGGGATCATAATTTACATTATCTTTCCAAAGAACTGGAGAAATATTGCGCCTATCTGGGCAATGATCATGATACAATAACAATGGATACGGTGGAAACCTTGTTCTCCGGAGATTTGCAAGGAAATGTTTTTAAACTGGCCGATGCCCTGGCCGAAGGAAATTTGAATGAAGCCCAGGATTTTTTAAATTTGCTTCTTCAGAGGCGAGAACAACCATTACTTATATTTTTTATGCTAACCCGTCATTACAGGATGCTTTTGCAGGCTTACAGCCTGCTGGAAGAAGGACGAAGCGGTGGTGATCTTGCATCCATCCTGGGAGTTCAGCCTTTTGTTGCTCGGAAGTTACGGGAACAAACAGCTCTTTATAGCCGGTATACCCTTGAGGAAGCAATGCTGGCTTTGCAGAAAACAGATCACCAGATTAAAACCGGTTGCCTTGAACCGGCTCAGGCTTTAAAATTAATATTATACCGGATTGATAATGTTCAAGCAAAGACCAGGGCATAATGCAAAATATAGCTGGCAAAGCAATCCATTTCATATGGAGCATCAATAAAGGAGTGATCGCGATGGCCGAAAGAGCTGCATTTGATAAAGAAAAATTAATTCAAGAAGTATACCAGCGTGGTTATGAGTTGGAACAGCGCTATTATGGCTGCGCCCAGTGTGTGGTGGGGGCGATCCAGGATTTTTTTCCTTTGAATAATGCAGTCTTTAAAGCGGCCACTTCCTTTTCAGGTGGAATTGCTTCTTCTATTGAAGGCAGCTGTGGAGCGCTAAGTGGTGGCATACTGGTTCTTAGCTACTTTTTCGGTAGATCTCGCGAAGAATTTCCCGATATCAGCCTTTTGAGGCGTCCGGGCGTGCTTGTCCAGGAATACTGGGACATGTTTCGCCATAAGTATGGCGGTGAAACCTGCCGAGAAGTTCAAAACTATTATTTTGGCACTGCTTACCATTTTCTTGATAATGATGAATATTATGAATATGAACGAAGAGGGGGACATAAAGATGTTTGCCCGGTAGTAGTAGGGGAGGCCAGTGCCTGGTTGGCTGAAAAACTGCTTGAGCGCAAGGTCCCTATCTTGAAAAACAAACCCAAATAGTAAGGAATGTTAAATTAAAATCAGCCCCTACTGCCGTCCTGGCGGAATAAAGGCTGATTTTTTATAACATTAAATTCTGTAATTAACCCGGCCGGATTAATTGTTTAATAAAAAGATTAACCGCTTGCTTTTTGATTAAACCTGCGAGAAAGACTGGATTTTTTGCGGGCCGCATTATTTTTATGAAGAATACCTTTTGCTGCCGCTTTATCAATCTGACGCACAGCCTGGTAAAGCCTGTTTTTTGCTTCTTCTTCATCTCCTAATTGGAGCGCTTCTTCAAAATTGCGAATTGAAGATTTGACCAGGCTCTTTGTCCGTTTATTCCTCAGCTCGCGCTTTTCAGTTTGTCGTGCTCTTTTAGCTGCTGATCTAATATTTGGCAAACCCTAAACCTCCTTTCATTCCTGTAAAACACTAGAATATTATCATCAGCAGGGATAAAAAGCAAGCCTTTGTTTTTCTTGTGGAAAAACTTTTGTAAGTTTCTGCTTAACTTAAAAGGAGATAAATAATTATATTTGCCATTATAGAAATAAATTTCACTGTTGTGCACTTCTTTGATGTAAAATTATTTTAGATCCAATCTAATTTCTTTAGGTGTTTGTTTTGGCCAATGGCTACTATTATATCTTCTTTTTCAATAAGGTCTTCTGCCACTGGCGAGATTTTAGTTTTATCTCCGTTTTTACGCCTGAGGGCTATGACGCTAACTCCATGGCGGGCTCGTAAATCAAGTTCTTTAAGCGATTTATTTATCATATGATCGGGTGCTACGATCTCTACCACGCTGTAATTGTCCGAAAGCTCAATCATATCGATAATCGAGGGGGCTACCAGGCTACGGGCCAGTTTATGTCCCATTTCTCGTTCTGGAAAAACTACCCGGTTAACTCCTATTTTCTCAAGCACCTTAGCGTGAAGAGTGTCCTTTGCTTTGGCTACAATGTATTTCGCTTCCAGCTCAATGAGCAAAATTGCAGCCATAATGCTGGCCTGCACATCATCTCCAATTGCTATAACCACGGCATTGAAATCCTTGATATCAAAAGCTTTCAGGCAAGCTTCGGAGGAAGCATCCGCTTGTGCCGCATTGGTTACTTCATCGCTGATCAGCTGAATTTTTTCTTCATCATCATCGATAACCATTACATCGCGACCCAGATCATAGAGAGTCTTGGCCACGCTTGTCCCAAACCGGCCGGCTCCAATTACTAAGTACTGCTTGTTCATTAAACAACCTCCCAGTAAAGTAGTATCCGTAAATACCATATAGTTTAAAAACTAACCGATCATCAGATGTTCCTCAGGATATTTTATGGCATCATCTTTTGGTTTTTTCTGAGCTAGGGCTACCAGCAGAGTTACCGGGCCTATCCTCCCGGAAAACATAGTTGCAATCAAGGTAATTTTACTGGGGTTACTCAGTTCCGGAGTAATCCCTGATGAAAGTCCAACTGTGCCAAAAGCTGAAAACGCTTCAAAAAGCAGGGCCATAAAATCATGGTTTTCAAACAAAGTCATTAAAAATGTGGTCATAAATATAAAAGCTGCCGCTGCAATTATAATCGATACAGCCTTCATGATATGATATACAGGTAGGCGGCGTAAAAAAAGCACCGGTTCATGCCTGCCCTTGATCATACTGATCAGGGTAATTAGCACAACCCCGAAAGTGGTCGTTTTCACTCCTCCGCCGGTGGAAGTAGGTGAGGCTCCTATAAACATTAATACTATTATAATTAACAAAGATGAATATTTTAGCATTCCTGTTTCCAGGACACTGAAGCCGGCGGTGCGGGCGGTTGCCGAGGTAAACAGAGCTGTAAATATTTGCGCTCCACCTGGTAGATGACCCATTGTATCCGGGTTGTTATATTCAAGCAGCAGGATCAGGATGGTTCCGCTGGCCAAAAGGGAGGTGGAAATAATCAGCACCAGGCGGCTGTGCAGCGAAAGAGGGTTGCGGTGAATAAATAGACTGATCAATTCAAGTATAACCGTGAATCCCAGGCCACCGATAACAAAAAGGATCATGATCGTCCCGTTTACCAGGTAATCAGCAGGGAAAAGGGTCAGGCTGTCATAATTGCCAAATAGATCGAATCCGGCATTGCCAAAAGCTGATACAGCGTGAAAGAGCGAAAAGAAAATCCCCTGCTTATTTCCAAGGTCCGGGATAAATCGAAAACAGAGCAATACTGTTCCTATAAAGATGAAAAACAAGGCGATTCGAAATATTGACTTTACCAGTGGGACCAATCCGGCCATAGATTCTTGATGCAGGGTTTCTTTAACAATCAAGCGATCTCGTAAAGAGATTTGGCGCCCCAAAAAAATAAAAATAAGGGTCGTCATGGTCATGAAACCAAGCGAACCGATAAATATTAGGATCATGATTACAGCCTGCCCAAAAGGGGAGAAAAAAGTGCCGGTATCAACTACTACCAGGCCGGTTACACATACTGCTGAAGTGGCAGTAAAAAAAGCATCAATATAATTAATACCAGCCCCTTCATGGGCCTGCGGCAATCTGAGCAGCATGGAACCGATCACTATTACGCTCAAAAACCCTGAAGCCATAACCCGTGCCGGATTTATCGGTTTTCGCCTTTTGGACAAAATTATTTATCTCCTGCCGGTGCTTAATAAAATGCTCTATTAATTTTTACAGGCCCGATTTTCTATAGTTTACTCTTTTTCCCTGGTTACTTCAATAATTATTTATCTCAATCTGTTTTGCAATTAAAGCGACAGGAAGGAGAAAAATTGATAGTTATCGAAATTATAAATATCCACGAAAAAATGTAGATTAAAGAGGGTATGCAGAAAGGTGGTACAGTTTAATGAAAGTGCTCAGCGGCGCGGCGATGAAAGAAGCAGACCGCAAAACCATTGAAGAAATGGGAATGCCCGGGGCAGTCCTGATGGAAACGGCTGCAATGCGGGTGGTCGAATTGATCAGACACAAGTTGCCCCAGGCCAGGCGTTATGCCGTCCTGGCTGGGCCCGGCAATAATGGTGGCGACGGCCTGGTTGTAACCAGATTACTGAAAAATGCCGGTTTGTCGGGATCGCTGTGGAGCACTGTAAAGCCGGGTGGATACCGCGGCGATGCCGGGATTAACGAGCAGTACCTGGAACGGGACTCTTTTCGGATCAACCGGCTTGGTGAAAGGGAAAGTCTGGATCAGTTCCGGAAGGAACTAGAATCTGTTGATGTTGTGGTTGATGCCCTGCTTGGAATCGGGGTGAGCCGGGGAGTGGAAGGCCTGTTTGCGGAATTGATAGAAGGCATTAACGGCTCAGGCCGGCCGGTAGTGGCTGTTGATATTCCTTCAGGCGTAAACGCTGATACCGGAGCGGTAATGGGCTGTGCCGTGCAGGCCGACTGGACGGTAACTTTTGCTTTTCCCAAGCTGGGCCTGCTTTGCTATGAGGGAGTTGAAAAGGCAGGAGACATATATGTCGGACAGATTAATATTCCACCGGTGCTGGTTGAGAACGAACCGGTAGATCTGCTGACGCCGGCCCGGATCCTCGATCTGCTGTCGGCAAGAGAAAAGTCCGCACACAAAGGCAGCCTGGGCCGGGTGCTGATCGTGGCCGGATCGCCGGGAATGACCGGGGCTGCTGTTATGGCCGCTGAGTCGGCTTTGAGGGGCGGGGCGGGGCTGGCTTACCTGGCAGTGCCGCACAGCCTGGAACCGGTTGTCAGTGCCCAACTGGTGGAAGTCATTACCCTTTCTTTGGAAGAGGCGCAGCCGGGCATCTTGGGCCTCGCGGCAGCGGAGACAATCGTGGACCGGGCTGGTGCCTGTGAGGCTCTAGCCGTTGGTCCCGGGCTGGATGCGGGTAGCGATACGACCGCCGTGCTTGAAAAAGTGATTGTTTCTTCGCCCGTGCCGTTAGTGATCGATGCCGGGGCGCTGGAAGCATTGAAAGGCCGGATGGACTTGCTAAAGCAGGCCAAGAACCAGGTGGTAATTACGCCGCATCCCGGTGAAATGGCCCGCCTGTCCGGCCTTTCTGTCCGTGAAGTGCAGGAAAACCGCCTGGAGGTGGCCCGGGATTATGCTTGCAGATGGGACGTCTTTTTACTGCTAAAAGGTCACAATACGATTATTGCCGCTCCTGATGGTAAAGCCGCTATCAATCCCACCGGAGGCCCGTCGCTGGCTACGGCGGGAACGGGCGATCTTTTAACAGGACTGGTTGCCTCATTTATAGCTCAAGGGATCGATGTTGAAAATGCTGCTCGAGCCGGGGCTTATATGCACGGTCTTGCCGGCGACCTGGTCCCCTGGGGCCGGGGCCATATGGCCCGCGAAGTGATGCTCTATTACAAGCAGGCTTTTCAGAGCCTAACGGAAACCGGGGTTTCCAGGTTTATAAACCCTTATCTGGCCGGAGTCAGGGTTTATTAACATATTATTGTCTCAGTAACAACCGGGTTTTCAATTAGTACTACAGCGAAAGATTAAGCGTTTAACGGTGCTAAAAACGGTGCCATCAGTGGTGCCATGAGCGGGTGCCATCAGTGGTGCCAGGGGGGGGCGGTTCGAGCGTCCGAAGAAAAGCGTAGGCTGAAGGGTAGACGATGGAACTGTCCTCCTGGCTTATGATGAATGACGAAGAAAGAAAATTACAGCAAGAAGTGCGCTTTTTTGTGAAGGAAGATGTTGACAGGCGGTTTTTAAAGGAGATGGACGAAGACAAGGTCCGTTATCCAAGGGAATTCCTGGAAAAAGCAGCAAGCAGGAGCCTTTTGGGACTGCGCTTTCCTGAACAATACGGGGGTAGGAGCATGCCCTGGGTCTCTGAAATCATTGCTTTGGAGGAAGTTGGGGTTTTGGTGACCTCTCTGGGCTGTCTTTATTCGCTGGTCAGTATAGTTAGGGAAGCTATAGATAAATTTGGTTCGGAGCATCTGAAAAAGAAATACCTGCAGCCCACCCTTGAAGGTCGCCTGACTTTTGCAGAAGCGGAACAGGAAAACGAAAAGATTTATGAGTAAAAGCTAAATCGGTTACAGCAATAGTGCTACAATTATATCGGCAAGGGAGAGAAGATAGCAAATGAGTAAAAAAACAGTAAAGTTTGGTCTGGTGGGAGCAGGAACAATAGGCAAAGGAGTAGTCGATCTATATAAACGCAACGGCAATCTAATTAACAAAAACCTTGATTTTAATATTAGCCTGGAAAAAGTAGCCGATCGGGATCAAGAACGGCTGCAAGCCCTTGATTTAGAAGCGGCAAAGCTTACCACTGATGCTGCAGACATCATTGATAATCCTGATATTGATATTGTTATTGAGCTAATCGGCGGAATTGAACCAGCCCGCAGTTTCATTGCCAGGGCTCTTGAAAATGGTAAACATGTGGTTACAGCCAACAAGGACATGATGGCCAGGCACGGTCAGGACTTGATCGATCTGGCTCGAGAAAACACAGTGAATTTATTTTACGAAGCCAGTGTTGGTGGTGCCATTCCTTTGATTCGTCCTCTTAAACATAACCTGATTGCTGATCGGATCAGCCGGGTGCTCGGTATCGTCAACGGCACTACTAATTACATTTTCACCCATATGGCTCAGGATAATTTAAGCCTGGATAAGGCTCTTTCTGAAGCGCAAAGACTGGGGTTTGCCGAATCCGATCCTACCAATGATGTGGAAGGCCTGGATGCGGCCTATAAGCTGGTGATTATGGCTCAACTGGCTTTTGGCAAGAAAGCTGAATTTGATCAGGTGTACATTGAAGGTATAAACGGTGTTACTTATGAGGATATTTCCTATGCCCGGGAAATAGGCTATACCATTAAACTGCTGGCTATCGGTGAGGATCTTCCTGAAGGTTTGGCTTTAAGGGTCCACCCGGCCCTGGTTCCTTTAGAGCATCCCCTTGCCTCGGTCTTAAATGAATTAAATGCTGTTTTTATTGAAAGTGAAGCGGCAAAAGAGCTTATGTTTTACGGTCCCGGTGCCGGAGCCATGCCCACGGCTACAGCCATCCTATCTGATGTTGTTGAAGCCGCTCGCTGTATCCAAGGTAACATCTCCAACGGGGTAGTAGAGAAAAAGCTGGAAGAAACCGGTTTTGTCCCCATCGGCGCTACAGAGGCCCGTTTTTACTTACGTTTCCTGGTAGAAGACCGGGCCGGCGTATTTGCTTCCCTGGCTAATGCTTTTGCCGATGAGAGAGTTAGCCTGGATATGATCATCCAAAAGCGGAGTGTCGGCGATTTGGCTGAAGTAGTGCTGGTAACGCATGCAGTAAAAGAAGAAGCATTTCAGCGGGCTTTGAGTAAAGTAACAGAAATATCAGCCATTAAGCCAGATCCCAGTGTTATCCGCCTGCTTAATTAAGAGATGTTTTTATAATCAAGAGCTGTGCAGGAGAGTTCATTTAAGGGTAGTTAAATATTGGTTGTCAAGTGTCAAATCAGCCCTATTTAGCTGCACAGAAGGCTTTTCTGGATCATAACAGCACAGGCTGTGTAGTTACGCTGCCAAAATTATTTATGGAAGAGAGTTTAACTGCCGGTTAAAATAGAGCCTGTTTTGCATTAAATTTGCAATATGACGGGGCATCGATGCGGGGTAGATCAAGGCCCGGCTGTGCAAAAGGACTGCACCGGCCAGGGTAGGTATAAAGGTTTTTTTAAAATGTAACTTATATAAAAGGTTATAAATACTCCCGACTTCTGCCTGCCTTTGCTCAGCTTCCTTGAGGGCCTTAAAAGCCAGGGTGGCGCTTTTAAAGGCATTGAACAAACCTTCTCCTGAAAACGGTTCTACCAGGCCGGCGGCATCACCGATTAAAAGCAGGTTTTTCCGACCTGCTTTTTTCAATGGCCCTAAAAAAGGTAGGGGCCACCAGGATAACCCGCATCCCGGTTTTCCTTCCGCAAAAATCTTTAGGTAAGCCTTTTTAAGCAGGGCCGGGTTAAAGAGGCCTCCTACCCCCCGGTTAATCCAGCTGCTGCTGTGAAAAGACCAGCCCATCCCTCCTAAAAAGGGTAAGGGATAAAAATCTAAAGTTCCCGGCGCTGGATTATCTTTGTCGGACTCAGGTTCAATTGTAACCAGCTCGCTTAATCCCCGGCCACAGAAGCTAATCGCAGGCTTCCTCAGGCCTGCCAAAACCCCGCATCTTCCCAGGGCTCCATCAGCGCCAACTACATATCGAGCAAAGATATGATCAGGTTGGGCCCCGGTTATCCTGAGCCGGTAAGAACCACGGTTTTTAAAATTTTGCTCAGTCCTATCAAGAGTTTGCAGACTTTGTTCCTGCAGGATCAGGGCTCCTTTTGAAGCTGCATAATTCAGGAAGTGATGGTCGAAATCTGCTCTTTTAACCAGCAGACCCAGGGGTTCTGTGGATTTATATTCATAGTACTGTTTTTTTCTGAAAACGCGGATGGTATCAACCGGCTGGACCGGTATTTTTCCCGGATCTAGATCGAGGGGAAGAAGGGAAAGGGCCCGGGCAGATATAAAACCGCCGCAGGGCTTGAAGCGCGGCATTTTATTTTGTTCCAGGATAACTGTTCTCAAACCGGCTTCTGCTGCCAGGGCAGCCAGAAATGAACCGGCCGGCCCCCCGCCTACAACTGCCAGATCAAAGGTTCTGCTATTATCCTGCATAATCGGGTTTGTGCCTCCATTGCTTTACTGGTTGCTCTAAATTGATCAAAGTTCGGACCTGCTCGGTCACTGCCAGGCTGTTTCTAAAATTGTCTGAAATGAATACTTTGCTGGCAGATCACGCGTTCAGTAATGACTTTTTTGGGTGAAGCTGAAAGCTCTTGCGCTTCATTATAGCATAAAATGGCTGCATAACTTGACGGGCTTATAGAGATAGATTAAAATTATTGCTGTGGCATTTATAAAATTGCTGCTGGTAGATCAGGCATTAATATTTACGCCAGGATAAGCCCGGGTTAAGCACAGCGGCCCAATACCCGGCATAGCTACAACTAAAAAGGCCGGCTGGCAAAGCCGGCCTGATCAATATTTTTGCATAAATGGCTTTCTGATTCGATAGCAGTTTATAGATTAATTTGGAGTGGAGGCAAAAACTGTGGCTGTTGATTTTAATGCTGAAGTTGATTATGTGGCTCGCCTGGCCCGCCTTTTTCTTGAACCGGATGAGAAAAAGCGTATGGCTGGACAGTTAAGCGATATTTTAAAAACTGCCCGCCGTATTCAAGAATTAGATACCACTGGAGTTGAACCTACCTCACATGTTACTGAAGTTCCGGCAGTATTAAGAGAAGATCAGGTCAAACCTTCACTGCCTTTAAACAGGATCATGCAAAATGTTCCTCGACGCGATAAAGGATATTTAAAAGTCCCGAGGATTGCTGATTCACAACAAGATCAGGACTAACCGGCTAGAATATTCGAATGTGCCGATAATTTATTAAGCGGAAGCGAGGCATGCCATGCATCTTTATGAACAAACAGCGTTTGAGCTGAGCCGAATGCTTAATTCCCGGGAAGTGAGTTCGGTTGAAGTGGTTCGCAGCTTCCTGGAACGGATCGATGAAGTAGATCCACATTTAAAGGCTTTTATTAATTATACCCCGAATCAGGCCCTGGAGACTGCCGGAGAAGTTGACAGTAAAAGAATAGGGGGAGAAAAATTGCCTGCCCTGGCAGGTGTGCCCATTGCTGTCAAGGATAATATTTCGACCATGGGTCTGCAAACTACCTGTGCTTCCCGTATTTTAGAAAACTATGTTCCACCATTTGATGCTACCGTTATTAGTGCTATAAAAAAAGCCAAAATGCCTATCCTTGGTAAAACTAATCTGGATGAGTTCGCAATGGGCTCTTCTACGGAAAACTCGGCTTTTTTCCCCACCCATAATCCCTGGAACCTGGAAAGGGTCCCCGGGGGCTCCAGTGGGGGTTCTGTAGTTGCTGTGGCAGCAGGTATGGCCCCTCTGGCTCTTGGTTCCGATACTGGTGGGTCGATCCGGCAGCCGGCCGCAATGTGTGGGATGACGGGGCTGAGGCCTACTTACGGAAGGGTTTCCCGTTACGGTTTAATTGCTTTTGCTTCCTCTTTAGACCAGATAGGCCCTGTCAGCTTAACCGCCCTTGACGGAGCTCTTTTGATGAACTTAATTGCCGGCTATGATCCTCTTGACTCAACTTCTCTCAGCGATGCAGTCCCTGATTACAGCGCAAGGCTTGAACCGGATTTAAATAATTTGAGAATTGGCGTGATCAGGTACGATCAGGGGGATGGTTTTGATCCAGAAGTAACCGCAGCGGTTTATAAGGCTGCATCCCTGCTGGAAGAATACGGCGCCAGGGTTGGAGAATTAACCTTACCCTTAACCGATTATGGCTTAAGCGCTTATTATCTCATTGCTCCTTCCGAAGCCAGCTCAAACCTGGGCCGTTATGATGGGGTCCGTTATGGTTTTAGTGTTGATGCGGACAGTATTGAGGCTATGTTCAGCCGAACCAGGGGCGAAGGTTTCGGTCCTGAGGTCAAGCGCCGGATTATGATTGGGACTTATGCTCTAAGTGCCGGATATTATGATGCTTATTACCTGAAGGCGATGAAGGTAAGGACAATGATTCGCAGCGATTATGAAGAAGCCTTTAAAAAGTATGATCTACTGTTAGGCGCGGCCTCACCGACCCCGGCTTTCAGGCTGGGCGAAAAAATTGAAGACCCCCTTCAAATGTACCTGTCAGACGTCTGCAATATAACTGATGCTTTAGCCGGAGTTCCTTCATTAGCTGTACCTGCTGGACTACACTCCAGTGGTTTGCCTGTGGGACTGCAATTGACAGCTCGCCCCCTTAAGGAAAAATTGCTTTTTAAAACTGCGCGGTTTTTTGAAGAGCACCGCAAGCAGGTTCCTCTGCGCCCTGAGCTGAATTTTTTGGAAGGAAGGGGGCGTTAATAATGAAATATGAAGTTGTCATCGGTCTGGAAATTCATGTTGAACTTTTAACAGCTTCCAAGCTCTTTTGTGGATGCAGCACTGCTTTTGGCCGGGAACCGAACTCCCATTGCTGCCCTGTATGTTTGGGCCTGCCGGGTAGTTTACCAGTATTTAACCGCAGGGCTATTGAGCTGTCTGTAACGGCGGCCCTGGCTTTAAAAAGCGAGGTTCAGCTGCGAAGCCGTTTTGACCGGAAAAACTATTTCTACCCGGATCTTCCCAAGGCTTACCAGGTATCTCAGTTTGATCAGCCCCTGGCCCGGGGCGGTTACCTGGCCATGGAATATGAAGGCAAAAAAAAGTTGATCAATCTGGAAAGGGTTCATCTGGAAGAAGAAGCCGGCAAATTGATTCACGCCGGAGATTCTATCATAGGAGCCGGCCATTCCCTGGTTGATTATAACCGGGCCGGGATCCCCTTATTGGAGATTGTGACTGCCCCCGAACTTCATTCCGGAGAAGAGGCCCGCCTTTTTCTGGAGGATTTAAGGACTGTGCTTCTTTATGCCGGAGTTTCTGATTGTAAAATGGAAGAAGGATCGCTGCGCTGTGATGCAAATATCTCGCTGCGCCCGGCAGGAAGCAGTGAACTGGGCACTAAAGCGGAAGTAAAAAATATGAATTCTTTTCGTTCCGTGGAACTGGCTCTTGATTATGAAATTAAGCGTCAGCAGCAGGTCTTATCAGCAGGGGGGGTAGTGAACCAGGAAACCTGCCACTGGGATGAAGAAAAGAAGCAGACCTTCAGCATGCGCAGTAAAGAAGGCTCCTCTGATTACCGCTATTTTCCTGAACCGGATCTTTTACCCCTGGTCCTGGAAAAATCCTTTGTGGCAGAACTGGCCCGCACGCTTCCTGAAATGCCTGCAAAGCGCCGGGAAAGATTCCAGGAACAATACAATCTGGAGAAGAAAGAAGCCTTTATGTTTACAGGAAACCGGGAGATGGGAGATTTATTTGAAGCAGTGGCTAAAATCTATCGCGATTATCGTAACCTGGCCAACTGGATCCAGGGTGATCTGCTTTATCAGCTGCGGGAAAGCGGTAAAAAAATAAAAGAAGTGGAGCCAGCTTTGCTGGCCAATTTACTTCGGCTTTTAGATGAAGGGAGAATCAACCGTCCTGTTGCCAAGGAGCTGTTGGCTGAAATGGTGCAAACCGGAACCGATCCAGTGGATCTGGTTAAAGAACGGGGCCTGGAGCAAATATCCAGCCGGGAGAGTTTACTTCCATTACTGGAACAGGTTATAGCTGAGAATCCTGAAGCGGTTGAGAACTACCGCCAGGGCAAAAAGAAAGCCCTTGCTTTTCTGGTGGGTAAAGTAATGGCCGCAACCAAAGGCCGGGCTGATCCGGCAGAACTAAATCGTTTATTTGAAGAAAAAATCCAGGGTTGATTATTTTAGACAGGAGTATGTTATGAATAATTTTGATAGCCTGGTTGTTGTAGGCGCCCAGTGGGGCGACGAAGGGAAAGGCAAAGTCATTGATTATTTGGCTGCTAAAGCTGACGTGGTTGCCCGTTTTCAAGGAGGGGATAATGCCGGTCATACTGTGGTTTATGGAGCTAATATCTTTAAACTGCACCATATTCCTTCGGGAATTCTTTATCCTGGCTGCTTAAGTTTGCTCGGTAACGGTATGGTTGTCAACCCCCTGGTTTTGCTAAATGAACTAATAGAATTAGAAAAAAGAAGTATTAGTACAGAAAACCTGAAAATAAGCGATAAAGCTCATCTTATCATGACCTATCATCAGGTTTATGATCGGGTCAATGAAGAATTATTGGGTGATCATAAAATTGGTACTACCGGCCGGGGTATTGGGCCGGCTTATGCCGATAAAGCCCTGCGAAGAGGATTGCGAGCCATCGATCTTACTGATATAAATGTTTTCAGGGAAAGGCTCGCACAAATCCTGCCGTTACAAAACCGTCTTTTAAAAAGTGCTTATCAACATAAAGGTTACGGTCTTGACCAGCTGGTTGAAATGTATCGTCCGGCTTTAGAAAAGCTGGGCCCTATGGTGGTAGATACATCAAGATTACTTGCAGATAGCTTTTCTGAAGGTAAAAAAGTTCTTTTCGAAGGGGCTCAGGGTGCTTTACTGGATATTGATCACGGCACTTACCCTTTTGTCACCTCGTCTTCTACAGTGGCTGCAGCGGCAGGTTCGGGCAGCGGACTGGGACCTCAATATACCTGTCAGGTTCTGGGAGTGATGAAAGCATACACTACCAGGGTTGGAGAGGGGCCTTTCCCTTCAGAGGACAACGGGGAAGCAGGAGAACTGTTGAGAGTCCAGGGTGCTGAATTTGGAACCACCACCGGCCGGCCCAGGCGTTGTGGCTGGTTTGATGCTGTTATCGCCCGTTATGCTGCCCGGATTAACGGTCTCACCGGGCTGGCTATTACCAAGCTTGATGTATTAAGTGGTCTGGAAACTCTAAATGTAGCCGTTACTTATGAGTGTGATAATAACTCAACCAGGGAGTTTCCTGCCAACCTAATTGAGCTTGAAAAATGTAAGCCTATTTATGAGGTTTTTCCCGGCTGGCATGAAGATTTGTCCAGAATTAGCACTATGCAGGATTTGCCGGAAGCAGCGAGACATTATTTAGAAGCGCTGGAAGAAGCGATCGGAGTTCCTATTGAATTGATTTCAGTTGGCCCGGATCGGACCCAGACGATAGTCAGGCCCGGTTCCTTTTTAGCGGGCTGGTATGGGGATTAAAAAAATTATACTTATATTTGAAAATAAGCTTATATCGGGCAGGAATTTTGAACCTTCTAGGAGAATAAGAAAAAACTATCGCCATATACAACAATACCGCTTTCGAATCTATACTTTATCAGTTAGCATAGTAAATAAGGAGGAGTATAATGAGACAGGGCATTCGGAGTTGGTTAAAAGTAGTAATCGGGTTTGTTTACTCGATCACTATAATAATTACATTTTTAACTTTTTCTCTATTTGGAGTAAAAGCGGAAGATACTGTACGTGTTATTGTTACAGAAGCTACCCCTCCCTATACTGAAGTACAGCTGCTTACTGTTAATCTGCAGCCTATGGTTATACACAACGTGTTTTGGTTAAGCTTAGCCGGGCTTGGTTTTCTAATGATATTTTTGTATTTTGTTGATCAAAGATTTAAAGTGTTTTTGGCTCCTGGTTTGATTACCCTGATTATGACAGTCTTTGTGGGCGCCTTAATGCTGGCCTTTTTAGAAAATATTTTTGCTGATGTCCAACCCTACCAGGAACTCTATTTAGAGACGGCTATGAACCGTTTCTACCAGGCTACAGCCGGGATGACTATTTTAGGAGTATTATTGATCTTGATTTCATATTATGGTGATCAAGTCTTCTCTGTCCTGAAAAAAAGTTGATCCGGGCCTGTTTTTTTAAATCCATTGAACAAACGGGGGGCGGTTACGGTTATCGCCCCTTTTACTATTAGGTTTTCCAAAAGTTGCTTGGAGGATGAGCAAAATGATAAAGATCCTTCACACGGCAGATTTACACTTGACAGAAAAAGCGAAAAAGCGCTGGGAAGCCCTTGAAGAGCTGGTTTTTCTGGCGCAACGAGAGCAGGTTTCAGCCCTGGTTATTGCCGGGGACCTTTTCGATCGGGTAGATGTTGCCGAAATAATGCGGGCAAAGCTCAGAACGGTTTTTGGCAAATGCAGTTTTCATACTTTAATATTGCCCGGCAATCATGATTATCAAGCATATCGCAGCGGTCTTTATTACGGAGATAATGTTAAGGTGATCCGGGACTGGCGAACGCCGGTGCAAATAGAGGATACTGTCTTCTGGGGTTTGCCCTATGATCACAGTAATCCTGGCAATTTGGCTGTTCGATTGCGCGAAATGGCTGGCTTAATGGATCATGGTAAAGACAATATTCTTATTTATCATGGTGAGTTGCTTGACGCTTTTTTTTCTCGCAACGATTTGGGAAATGAGGGTGGAAAGCGATATATGCCTGTCCGCCTTTCTTTTTTTGATGCTTTACCTGTTCTTTATATTTTAGCAGGGCACTTTCATTCCCGGTATGCGGCCTGGCAACTTTCTAATGGGAGCCTCTTTGTTTATCCAGGCTCGCCGGTTGCTGTAACCAGGCGTGAAACAGGACGTCGCAAAGCCAACCTGGTGTTTCCTGGAGAAGCTCCTCGTGAAATAGTTTTGGAAAGCTTTCATTTTGAAGAACTGATCATCACCCTCAATCCTTTCACGGCCCACGATCCCCTGGAAGAACTGGCCCGGAAACTGGTCGATCTGCATACCAATGCTGAAGCCCTGCTTACTGTGGAAGGCTTATTCGATGGTTCAAAGCTTGACCGGAGTGAAGCCAGGCTGGCAGCTGAGATCAGGAAAATGGTGGACGGGGTTTGTGCTGCCGAGCCGGTTTTTAATTTTGTTGATGTCAGCCATGTCCTGGAGGATGACTTGTTTAAAAAATTTAAAACTGCCTTAGAAGAAACCGTCTATCCATTAGAAGGTAAAAGAAAACTGGAAGAGATGGTAATACAGGCATTCAGGGGGGGCAAAGAGTGTTCTTAAAAGAATTTGCCATTACCCGTTACGGCCCCCTGGAAGGAAAAGCAATAAAAGAACTGGGTTATTTTACCCTTTTTCTATCCCCTAATGAAGAAGGAAAAACTCTGACTATAGATGCCCTTTTAAAGATGATGTTTGGCAAAAGAGCACTAAAGCCATTTGCCGGAATAAAGCGGGTAAAAGAACCTCCTGAAGGCTACTTGATTTTAGAAAGGCAAAATAAAGATTTTAATCTTCCCCGCTCTGGGTTTTTATCTGATCTATTTGGCATAAATGCGCTGGACTTTAGAAATATATTTCTCATTCGCGACAGCGACCTTGGCCTAACCGATGAAGCAAAGTATTATCAAAGTTTAACCGGCCGCCTTACCGGCATGAGAACAGATCAGATCAGTTTTATAAAAGAAAACTTAAAAATGTTGGGTGGAATCACCGGCGGTGGCGACTTTATAAATACAGCGCCGGAGAAGCTTAAAGATAAATATGACGATGCGCAAGAGCTCCTGGAAGAGATTGAGGCCCTACTTGACGAGCTGGAAAAAGAAAAGTTCAGCTCTTTTGAAGTCCGGTTAGCCCGGCTTCAAGAACAGCAGCAGGAAACAAAGACGCTGCTTGAGAGCTACAATCAAGCTTACAGCAGGGAAATATACGAAAAAGCTTATAAGGCTCTGGAGAGTTTACAAAATGCAAAAGTAAGGCTTTCAGCTTTGGATAAAGTTAACAGGATAGATTATGAGACCTGGCAGCGGGCCGAGTCAAATCTTAATTATCTGATCAGCGAAGTTGAACAGCTAAAAAAAGAAAAAGCTGATCAGAAAAAGCAGTTGCAGGAAATTAGCACCCGTATAGGTCAGGAAAAAGAGAAATATAGGAAACTGGAGTATCTTTCCAGCCTGGTTAAAGAAAAAATTGCACCGCAATTAGAGCAGGACAGTAAGCTGACCGCTAAAATTAAAAAAGAAGAGGTCATACTTGCAGCACCTTTAGCTAAAGGGGCGGCTGTATTATCTACTCTGGTCTTTGTCATTGCGCTGACTGGCAGTATGGCTGCTGCTGAATGGTGGTTGATCCTGATTTTATTCGGATCGCTAACTATCACCCTGGCTTATGGGTTTTTTCGTTTTCAATTGATCCGTAAAAAAGCCCTTTTGGAGCAAAGTAAAGCTGAAATCTATGCCGCTGCGGAGAAACTGGAGCTGCCTGCTAATGATTTGAAGGCAGTGAGAGCCTCCATAGGCCGCCTGGACAGGGATTTGGAGCTGGGTTTAGAAATACTTAATGAATTAGAAAATGAAAAACGCTGGTTGGAAAAAGAGGTTGGAAGATTAAACCAGGAATTGCAAAACCGCAATGATAAAATCAAACAAGAGGAAAGCAGGATTACTGCAATCAGCCTTGATAAAGGGATAAAAACGCTTTCTGAATTCTTTTTAATGCTGGAGGAAAAGCAGGTTTTAAAAGGAGAAATTGAAAAACAGCAAGGCATTCTTTTTAGTCATTTTGGACCTGAGGCAAGCTCTGCTGAGGTGGAGATAACGCTGCCGTACTGGCAGGAAAAGCTCGAGCAGCTAAAAAGTTATGCTTCAGCAAAGAGCGAATTGCGTTATGATCAGGCTAAAGTAAATTATTTAAAAAGAGAATTAAGCAGGTTAGAAAAAGAAATAGAACAAGGGCATAAGGTAATGACCTGGTGTGGCGATCAGCTCAGAGATCTGGAAAAGAGATATAATGGGCTGATGCAGGATGATGATTATTTGCTTTGTCAGACTACTGCCGATTTAGAAACTGCCCGGCAGAAAATAGTACAATGGCAAAATAAGCTTGAATCAAGACGCAGTAACGCCCTGCTGGCCCTGGATATATTTGAACGCATAGGCCTTGAGGAAGAACAAAAAGTGAGCGCCCTTTTTGGAGCGGGTCAACCGGTAAGCGACTATTTTGAATCGATTACCGCCGGCCGTTATAAGCAGGTGCTATTTGACAGTGATGAGAAGCGAATCAAAATATTATGCGATAACGGACAAACTTTAGATGCCGGCTGTCTTTCCGGTGGGGCTTATGATCAGCTTTATTTTTCTATCCGTTTGGCGCTGGGGGAGCATCTGCTTAAGGGGGAAAAGGGTTTTTTTATTCTTGATGACCCTTTCATTAAGGCTGATAAGGAACGTCTGGAAACAATGCTTGCCTTGCTTGGCTCAATCAGTCGAAAAGGCTGGCAAATAATATATTTTAGCGCTAAAGAAGAAGTCAGGGCAGCTCTTAAAGACGATCTGGAAAAAGGGCGCGTCCAGGCCTGCACGTTATCAATATAAGGACCCTCAGTTTGAAAAAATTATAGGAAGGAGGTGTAGAATAGATGCATTTAACTGTTCTGGGCTGCTACGGCCCTTATCCGCCGGCAGGGGGAGCATGTTCAGGTTACTTGCTGCAGGAAGAAGGCTATAACCTTTTGATTGATTGCGGCAATGGTGTCTTGAGCCGTTTACAGGAACATCTGGATTTTGTAAATTTGAATGCAGTCATGCTTTCTCATCTGCATCCAGATCATTATTCGGATATCTTGATCATGCGTTACGGACTGGTAATGGCCCGCAATAGCGGCCGCCGCAGTGAGCCGTTGAAAATATATGCCCCGCCTGAACCGGAAAGTGAATATAAACGCCTGCCTTACAAGGATAACTATTCGATTGAGCCGGTTGGTCCAGGCCAGAATTTTAAATTAGGTCCTTTTAATATTGAAACCGAGTCAGTTGTGCACGCTATACCGGGAATAGCTATAAAAATCGGCTCTGCATCAGGGACCCTGGTTTATTCCGGAGATACAGAATACTTTAGTGGACTAAAAGATTTTGCTTTTGGGGCCGATCTCTTTTTATGTGAAGCCAATTATCTTGATCCAGACATCAAGGCGAACCTGCCTAATCATCTCAGCGCTTCTCAAGCTGCTCAGATTGCTGCCGGGGCAGAAGTAAAACGGCTGCTCTTAACCCACCAGCATCCGGACCGGGACCGGGAGTTAACCCGGATAGAGGCAAGGCAATATTATCCAGAAGTAGAGTTGGCCGTTGAAAGCGAAACATATGTTATAGCTCCTTAATATTTGAAAAGGATGAGTGAAAATGGCAAAAAGCAAACAATCTACTCAACTCTTGTTGGGACCGACTCCGGCTGCATTGATTGCCAGCGGTTACGGTGCAGTACAAAATATTATTACCCTGGCCTGGGTGGGAGTAGTTAATTCTTCACCGCCTATGGTCTCCATATCGGTACGTCCCAATCGTCATTCCTATGACATGATCAAAAAGAGCGGGGAGTTTACTGTTAATATTCCGCGTGAGGACCAGGTGGATATTGTTGACGGTTGCGGTACTGTTAGCGGCCGCAATTTGAATAAATTTGAACATTATAATTTAACGGCGGCATTAGGTACTTTGTCGTATGCTCCCATGATTAAAGAATGCCCCATCAGTATGGAGTGCATCCTTAAACATACCCTTAATTTAGAAAGCCACGCTGTTTTTATTGGCCAGGTCATATCCTCCTACGTGGAAGAAGAAATAGTAACTGAAAAAGGGGTGATTGATTTTGAACGCTGCCGGATTTTAGGATTTTGCTCCGGCAGCTACCTGAGAACAGTCCCTCTAAATCTTAAACTTGGCTATACTTTAAAAAAATAGGGATATTCCATTGTTTTTATCAAAACAAGGTGCTTATTTTGCCTTAAAGTTGTCAACCTGTACTCTAAATTGTTATAATTAGCATGGTCTTAAGCTGTACTTGCTTAAATGAAAGAATCTGAACAATAGGAGAGTAAAACCATTGTCTGATTATAGAGCTCTTCTAAGGGAGCTGCCGGCAGTTGATCGATTGCTTCGCGAACCGGTTTTAATAAACAAAATGCAGCACCTCCCGCGGCGCCTGGTGCTGCAGGCAGCCCAGGAAACAATTTCTGCTTATCGCCAAAGATTGAGCGGTTATGCCGGGCTTGCGCATCCGCCGGAATCAGCGGTTCATATTGATCTTTCACCTTCTATCCTGGCCGAAGAAGCGGCTTACCTGGCTGAAAAGAAAGCCGGAATGAATCTTAAGGCTTTGATCAATGCTACCGGTATTGTTATCCATACCAACCTGGGAAGGGTTCCTCTGGCTTCTAAAGCTATTGCGGCTATCAACGATGTTGCTAATAATTACAGCAACCTCGAAATTTCTTTAGATACCGGTGAACGGGGCTCCCGCCAGGAACACCTGGAAAAGCTGCTTTGCGATTTGACGGGAGCTGAAGCGGCTGTGGTGGTTAACAATAATGCAGCAGCTGTGTTTTTGACTTTGAATGCCCTTGCTGCAGGTCGTGAAGTTGTGGTTTCAAGGGGGCAGCTGGTTGAAATCGGCGGGTCCTTTAGGATCCCTGAGATTATGGCTGCCAGTGGAGCTGCTTTGATCGAAGTCGGCACAACCAATAAAACTTATCTAAAAGATTATGAAGCAGTGGTTAATGATAACACGGCTGCTTTTTTAAAAGTCCACACCAGCAATTACCATATGATCGGTTTTACGGCCGAAGTCGAAACTACAGAACTGGCTTCTCTGGCCAATAAATACCGGTTACCCCTGGTTGAGGATCTGGGCAGCGGGGTTTTAATGGACCTTAGTGCTTTTGGCCTGCCTGCTGAACCGCTGATCCAGGAAAGCATAACCGCCGGGGCCGATCTGGTTACTTTTAGCGGGGATAAAATGCTTGGGGGCCCACAGGCTGGAATTATTGTGGGACGCGGTGATCTGGTTTCACTAATTCGCAAGAACCAGCTAGCCAGGGCTCTGCGGGTTGACAAATTTACTATAGCGGCCCTGGAGGCAACCTTGCGGCTTTACCTGGATCCAAAAAGAGCGCTGCAAGATATACCGGTATGGCGTATGCTTACTGTATTACCAGATGATCTGCAGCGCCGGGCTGAAAACCTGGCTGAACAATTAGCCGGCCGGCTGGATAGTGTCAGCATAGAAGTGATAGAAGGTATTTCCAGGGTAGGGGGAGGGGCTCTTCCCGCGGCAGAACTACCTACTTATTTAGTGGCCCTTAAGCCTTTGGAAGGTATAGCGTCTTCCGCAGTGGTGGCTAACCTCAGGCGAGGTCAACCGCCGGTGATTTTGCGTCTTCAGCAGGATCGGCTGTTAATCGATCCCCGGACGATCAGGGAAGAAGAGGAAACCGCGCTGATTGATGCTGTTGCTGCGGCCTGGCAGCAATAATACACACTGAAAGCAGGGTTTTTTTGAAGATAGAAATCAAATACAAAACCAGCCAGCCTGGCCTGGTTAAAGGCACCAGCAACTAACCAGGGCTATTTGAGCGAGGCTTTTAGGAGCATTAAATCTTGGAGCAGTTAATTATTGGTACAGCCGGGCATGTTGACCACGGCAAGACAGTTTTGATTTCTGCGCTAACCGGGGTAGACACAGATCGCCTGCAGGAGGAAAAGCAGCGCGGTATTTCTATTGATCTCGGTTTTGCTCCCTTTAAGTTACCCGGGGGCAGGCTTGCCGGTGTAGTGGATGTTCCAGGCCATGAAAAATTTATTCATAACATGCTGGCCGGAGCGGCCGGTTTAGACCTGGTAATGCTGGTGGTTGACGCTACTGAAGGAGTGATGCCCCAGACCAGGGAGCATCTCGATATTCTTCAGCTTCTTGGTATTTCCAATGGAATCGTTGTTATTACCAAGATAGATTTGGTGGAAGAAGAATGGCGTGAACTGGTTGAAGATGAAATCAAGGATGAACTGAAAGGTTCATTTTTGGAAGACGCCCCTATTCAAGCTGTTTCTGCGGTCAGCGGGCAGGGAATAGAAGAGCTGAAAACAATAATTGATCGCATGACCGAGGACTTAGAACCGCACAATACCAGTGGACCTTTGCGACTGCCTGTTGATCGCGCTTTTGTTATTTCCGGTTTCGGGACTGTAGTGACCGGAACCCTGGTTCAGGGAACGGTTCGAGTGGGCCAGACTGTTGCCGTAGTTCCACCGGGCCTGGAAGCCAGGGTGCGAAACATTCAGGTTCATGATCAAGATGTAGAAGAAGCGCTGGCCGGTAGCAGGGTGGCTTTAAATCTTTCCGGAGTGGGAAAAGGCGAGATCATGAGGGGCAGCGTAGTCAGTACTCCAGGCTATTACAGGCAGACCGGTCTGTTAGATGCCTGGGTAGAATTACTGCCAGGATCGCCGAGATCTCTGAAAAACCTCGATCCGGTCCATTTTTTTCTGGGAACGGTCCGCACCGTAGCCCGGCTGCTTTTGCTGGATCGTGATCAGCTTAAACCCGGGGAAAACGCTCCGGTGCAATGCCGCCTGGACAGGCCGCTGGTGGCCGAACGCGGTGATTCTTTTGTTATTCGCTCTTATTCGCCGATGACTACAATTGGTGGCGGCCTGGTTTTAGATCCTTACCCGGCAAAGCATCGCCGCTTTCGCCAGGATGTTATCAGTCACCTCCGGGAATTGAAGCAGGACCCGGCACAAGGAGGTGACGCCGCTTTTGTGCGCAGCAAGCTGGAAGAGTTGATTGCTGCCGATCCGGCCCGTTTGATGAAAGAAACTCGCCTTGGACAGGAGAGAATTAACGTTATTTTAGAGGATTTTTCTGCTCAAGATCAGGTAAGTAAGATCGGAGATGCTTTTATTCTTTCTTCCACCTGGCAGGAATTAGAAGAAAGGTTGTTAACTGAATTGAAGCGTTATCACAAACAATATCCGCTGTCTCCGGGTATTTCTAAGGCCCGTCTCCGTGGATCCCTGCCCAGTGATTTTGGTCAACGTGAGTATGATGCCTTTTTGACTCGCCTCCAGAAGGAGAATATAATCAATGTAAAAAACGACCTGGTCAGCCTTTCTAGCTTCAGCCCGGAGCCATCTGCCAAAGAACAAAAGATTATTGACAGCCTGGCTGCGCTATATCTCACCGGAGAGCTTCAACCGCCCTCGGTTAAGGAAACTTTTGATAAAGCTGGAGCGGATCTAAACCGAAAAGATGAGTTTTACAATTATCTGCAGAACAATGCTGTTGTGGTTAAAGTCAGTGAAGATCTTTATTTTCATCGTGTGGCGTACGATCAAGCAGTAGAAATGTTACGTAACCATTTTAGTGAACAAAAAACCCTAACCCTGGCCCAGTTTCGGGATCTTGCGGGCACCTCTCGCAAATTTGCCCAGGCTTTGCTGGAACACTTTGATCAGCAAAAGTTGACCAGGCGGGTGGAAGACCACCGTGTGGCTTTAAAGCTTAATCAAAAACAGGGCAGTGATACAGGAATAGAAGGGAAGTGAAGCGATGAACAGCCGGGAAATCAAATTGACGGCGATGACTAAGAGTGCCGGTTGAGCAGCGAAAATCGGTCCTGAAGACCTGGCGCAGGTTCTGCGTCAATTGCCAGTTTTTGATGATCCAAACTATTTAAACCGGGATCAGCATTTTGCCGATGCCGGCATATATCGGATTTCTGAGCATCAGGCCTTGGTACAATCGGTTGATTTTTTCACACCCATCGTTGACGACCCTTATGATTTTGGCCGGATTGCGGCAGCTAACTCCCTGAGTGATCTATATGCCATGGGGGCCAGTCCGCTTACGGCTCTGAACATCATCTGTTTTCCTGTATCGTGCCAACCGCTTGAGATTATGGAAGCGATTTTAAAAGGCGGCTATGATAAGGTGATCGAGGCCGAAGCAGTTGTGGTGGGAGGACATAGCGTTGAAGATCCTGAACCAAAGTACGGCCTGGCTGTTACGGGGCTGGTTGACTTACAACAGATCGTTACCGGCCGAGGTGCTGTTACTGGAGATATCCTGGTTTTGACCAAGCCGGTGGGAACGGGTATTATCAACACCGCTGTTAAAGGAGAAATGATCGACTTTGCAGATGCTGTACCGGCCATTCAGGGTATGGCTGAGCTAAATAGCCATGCTTCCCGGGCCATGCTTGAAACGGGGGGGTCTGCTGCTACAGATATTACTGGTTTCAGTTTCCTGGGTCACCTGCATGAATTGTTGATGACCAGTACTGTTTCAGCAGAAATAGATCACCGCAAAATCCCTCTTTACCCAAAGGTTAATGAAATGGTGGCCATGGGTATGATTCCTGGTGGTGCTTACCGCAATCTTGACTATGTTCGTCCTCACATAGCCTGGACCGGCAAGGAAGAAGAAAAAGATGATGCCCTGATTATTCTGGCCGATCCTCAGACTTCGGGCGGACTTTTGGTGGCGATGGGTGAAAGCAAAGTCCAGGCTTACCTGGATCGTTTAAAAACCGGGGGCAGGGAAGGATCTGTAGTCGGAAAAATCACTGACGATAAAGCCGGCAGGATCACAGTTTTTTAAACTCTTTTATTTTTAAAACGACCCTTAAAGCATAGCTTTAAGGCCGAAGGGGAGACGGTGGAACCGTCCCCTGTGGCTTAGCGGGCTGCGGCTTAGTAGTAACGATTAGTTTAGCTTTAATTGAGAGCACCTAAAATTATGAAATAAACACTGCCAGCATTATTTGCAGCCGTTAAGTATTAATGAATGACTAAAACAGGAAGGATTATAGGCTGATATGTCGAATTCTAATAATAAAGCTTGATTCTATAAAAGTTGTCTATCTATTTATTCAACAAATCCAACAGTTTGAATAAAATGATTTATCTTTTGGCAGGGAGGTGATTGTTAAAAGACTGGGTTTTAATTGTACTACTGAGCTGGCAGTTGCCCTTCAGGGTATCTGCTGAAAATAATGCAGGACAATAATTCAATGATGATGCGGGGTATGATAATGACTACAGAAAGCCAGACTTTCACGGAAAAATATGATCTGCTGGGCTGTATCCAGTGCGGGCGATGCACCGGTGGCTGCCCTGTAACCGTCCGGGCCGACTTAAATGTACGCCAGTTTGTCGACGATGCTTACGATGAAGAAAAACTGGATGAATTGGCCAGGCTGGCGGAAATATGGGATTGCACAGCCTGTCATACCTGTGCTGTACGCTGCCCCAAAGGTTTGAAGCCCCTGGAGGTGTTGATCGGTTTACGATCCTTGATTGTAGAAAGTGGAAAAGTTGAGCCCACGGTTCGCGACGCCCTGCAAAGTGTGCTTCTTGAAGGCAACCCCTGGGAAAAATCCAGGGCCACCCGCCAGGATTGGATGGAAGGGCTTGATGTGAGAATTGCGGAACCGGGTGAACATGTTAAAAACCTCTTTTTTGTTTGTTGCACCAACGCTTACGATCCACGGGTGCAGGTAACGGCCAAGAACATGATTAAAATTTTAAACAAGGCCGGAGTTGATTATGCGTTTCTTCCCGAGGATGAAAGCTGCTGCGGCAGTGAAGTTTTTACCATCGGTGAAGAAGGGCTTTTTGAAATGATTGTGGAAGACAACACCGAGTTTTTAAATGAATTTAGTGCTGACCGGATTGTTACCCTTTCGCCGCACTGTTTCACAACTTATAGAACTCATTTTCCCGATCTAAAACTGCCGGTTATCCATTACACCCAGCTGCTTGATGAGCTGATTGAGGAAGGAAAACTGGCCTGGACAGGGGAGTTGCCCAAAAAAGTTGTCTACCACGACCCCTGTTACCTGGGTAAGCAAAGCGGTGTTTTTGATGAACCGCGCCGCATCCTGAAAAGTATTCCAGGAGTGGAACTGCTTGAGTTTGATCGGAGCCGTGAGCGCAGTTTATGCTGTGAAGGCGGCGGAGGCAAAATGTGGGTGGAATCGGAATCAAAGAAGGAGCGGTTAGCTGAAACCAGGATAAAGGATGCCAAAGTATTGGAAGCAGATATAGTAGCTGCAGCTTGCCCGTTCTGTGTTTTGACACTGGAAGACGCTATGAAAGGTTTGGGTTATGAAGAAGAAATGCGTGTAGCTGAAATCATGGAGCTACTGGGAGAATTAATCGAAGACTGATAGGTTCTTAATATCGTAGGAGGTGGAAAAGTATAATGAAGACGATTGTTTGTATCAAGTACGTGCCCGATACTTCTGAAGCTGAAGTTAAGGTCAACCCAGATGGCAAAACAGTTGATGACGCTAAATTTTCATTCGATATCAACGATGCCGACAACTATGCCGTAGAAGAATCAGTCTTAGTTAAAGAGGATAAGGGTGGCGAGGTTGATGTTCTTTCTATCGGCCCTAAGCAATCCGAAGTGATGATTCGTATGGCTATGGCCAAGGGCTGTGACCGGGCGACCCGGGTTGAAGATGACAGGATTGCCGATCATGATCCGCTGATGGTAGCTAAGGTGCTGGCCGGGGCACTTAAAGATCAAGAGTTTGATCTAATCTTTACCGGTTGCTGGGCTGAAGATGACGGCCATATGTCAACCGGAGTAGCTCTTGCCGAGTATTTGGGAATAAACCATGCTTCCATGGTAAAAAAAGTGGAAGTGTTGGATGGTAAAGTTAAAGCTCATCGCGAGCTTGAAGGCGGTTTGATGGAAGTAGTGGAACTGGAATTGCCTGCTGTTTTAACTATCCAAACCGGGATTAATGAGCCTCGCTATGCTCCGATCCGCGGGATCAGACAGGCCCAGAAAAAAGAATTAAATGTAGTTAACCTTGATGATTTAGGCCTGGATCCTTCAGAAGTTGGCAGCGAAGCTTCTCTGGTGGTTTTAGAAAACCTCTACATTCCTGAAGTAGAATCGGCTGCTGAATTCATCGAGGGCGAAGCTGATGAAAAGGCTGAAAAACTGGCGTCCATTTTGGTTAAAGGAGGCTTAGTATAATGGGTGATGTATTAGTACTGGCTGAACACCGTCAGGGATCATTAAGAGATATCTCTTTTGAAATGATGGCTATTGCCCCCAGGATAGCTGAAGCTATGAACGGAGAAGTTAAAGTCCTTTTAATGGGCAGTGGCATGGATGATATGGCCAAGAAAATGAGTGAGTACGGGGCTAAAGTGATCGTAGTTGACGATCCCCTCTTTGAAAATTTCAATGCTGAAAAGTACCAGAAAGCCCTGTCTGCTTTACTGGATGATCTGAAACCGGCTGTATTCATGACCGGCCAAACTGCCCAGGGGGTAGATTTTATGCCGGCCCTGGCTGTAGAAAAGAAGCTGCCTTATGTTGCAGAAGCGATCGACTTAAACTTTGAAGATGGGACCCTGAAGGCAACCCGGAATCTATATTCAGGCAAGGTCAATGCCATAGTTTCATTTAAACCGGCCGATACCTGCCTGGTAACGATCCGGGAAAGTGCGGTCGAAGCTCCTGAACCGGCTGCTTCCGGTGATGTTGAGAAAATAGATTCTCCTCTTACAGAAGATATCCCATACCGTAAATTCGTTGAGTATATCGAAGCTGAAGTGGGAGATGTTGATATTACCCAATCTGATATATTAGTTTCTGTTGGCCGTGGGCTTAAGGAAGATAAAAACTTGCCCGTTATCGAGGAGCTGGCCAAAGCTATGAAAGCTGATATCTCAGGTTCAAGAGCGGCGACTGATGCCGGTTGGATCCCCCATGATCGCCAGGTAGGGACCTCCGGCAAAACAGTTAAGCCCAAATTGTATCTGGCTCTGGGGATTTCCGGCGCTTTCCAGCACCTGGCCGGAATGAAAGGGGCCAAGACTATTGTTGCTGTTAATAGAGATCCCGAGGCTCCGATCTTTTCTGTGGCAGATTATGCCATAGTAGATGATATTTTTAAGGTCGTGCCCGCATTGACAGAAAAAATGAAAGAGCTCAAAGGCTAAATATTTGCAAGGGCTAATATTAGCGGGAGGATGAAAACCAGATGACTGATAAGCCTAAAATCGGTGTCTATATCTGCCACTGCGGTATTAATATCGCTTCAACGGTGGATGTAGAGACGGTTGAAGAATATGCGCTTAAACTTCCAAATGTAGAAGTGGCGCGCACCTATTCATATATGTGTTCCGATCCCGGGCAGGCCCTGATCAAGGAAGATATTAAAGAAAATGGGCTGAATAGGATTGTAGTTGCATCCTGTTCACCACGTATGCATGAAATGACGTTCCGGAAAGCAATCCAGGAAACGGGACTTAATCCTTATTTCCTTGAAATGGCTAACATCCGGGAGCAGTGTTCATGGGTGCACGAGGAAACGGAAGAAGCCACAGCCAAGGCCAAGAAGCTGATAGCTGCTTCAGTGGCCAAGGTCAGGCTGCTTGAAGCGCTTGAATCAAAAGAAGTTGATGCAGAACCGGCTGCCCTGGTAATCGGGGCCGGTATTGCCGGTATCCAGGCTGCGCTTGATATAGCCGATGCTGGATTTAAAACCTATCTTGTGGAAAAAACACCTTCTGTAGGGGGGCGAATGGCACAGCTTGATAAAACCTTCCCTACTCTTGATTGTTCGGCCTGTATCTTAACCCCTAAAATGGTCGACTGTGCCAACCATCCTAACATTGAGCTGCTCAGCTATTCCGAGGTAGAGGAAATCAATGGCTTTATCGGCAACTTTGATATTAAGGTCCGAAAAAAAGCGCGCTATGTTGATTTTGACAAATGCACTGGCTGTGGAGACTGTGCCAAAGAATGCCGGGTAGCCGATCGTTTCCCCAGTGAATTTGATCAGGGTATGGGTAAGCGTTCAGCCATATACCTGCCTTTCCCCCAGGCTGTTCCGGCAAAGTATACTATTGATCCGGAAAACTGCCTTTACTTGAAGCGGGGTAAATGCGGTAAAGGTCCTAAATGTCAGGAGGCTTGCGGGGTCGGGGCCATCGACTTTGAACAGCAGGATGAATTCGTCGAATTCAGAGTTGGAGCAATTATTGTAGCTACCGGGTTCGATCCTTTTAACCCATCTCGCAAACCCGAATACGGTTATGACGATTACCCCAATGTCATTACCGGTATGGAGATGGAAAGGCTTGTATCTGCTTCCGGGCCAACCGGAGGAAAGGTCGTTATCGATAACGGTGAAGAGGAAATCGAACCTAAAGAAGTAGCTTTTATTAAATGTGTCGGCTCTCGCGATGAAAGTGTGGGCAATGAATATTGTTCCCGGGTGTGCTGTATGTATACGGCCAAGCAGGCCCATCTAATCAGGGAAAAGCTGCCTGATGCTAACATCAGAATCTATTACATGGATGTTCGGGCTTTCGGCAAAGGCTATGAAGAGTTTTACGACCGCGTTCGCCGGGAAAATGTCCGCTACATCAGGGGCAACCCTTCCGAGATTTTTAAGCGCGGTAATAAGCTGATCGTAAAAGCTGAGAATACTCTCACTTCTACCCCTGTGGAAGATGAAGTCGATCTGGTGGTTCTGGGTGTAGGTCTTGAACCGCGTGCAGAAATGCGCCAGATCATGGATCTGCTGCGGCTGTCTCAGTCGGGAGACCGCTTTTTCCTGGAAGCCCATCCTAAATTACGACCGGTCGACACCGCTACTGAAGGTGTTTACCTGGCTGGATGCTGCCAGGGGCCAAAAGATATTCCGGATACTGTTGCTCAGGCCAAAGGGGCTGCTTCGTCGGCCATGATTCCACTGGCCAAAGGTAAAGTTACTATTGATGCCCAGGTAGCCGAGGTAAATGAGGCTACCTGTAGAGGTTGTGGTTTTTGTGTTGAAATATGCCCATACACAGCCATCGAGATGGTTACCGTCAACCGTTTTGGCCACGAAATCGAAGTGGCCCGGGTTAATGAAGCCCTGTGTAAAGGTTGCGGTTCATGCTCGGCGGCCTGTCTATCTGATTCAATACAGCCAAAATCGTTTCGCGATCGCCAGATATTACCGCAGATAGCAGCATTGGGGGTCATTAAATGAGTGCTAATAACGAACCTAACATCGTAGCTTTCCTCTGTAACTGGTGTTCTTATGCCGGGGCGGACCTGGCTGGCACCAGCAGGATGCAATACCCTTCCAATATTAATGTCATCAGGGTTATGTGCACCGGCCGGGTTAACCCTCTCTATGTGGTCAATGCTCTCCAGCAGGGAGCGGATGGGGTCCTGGTATCCGGTTGCCATCCCGGCGATTGCCATTACATGGAAGGTAATTATTTTGCCCGGCGCCGCCTGGGTATGTTAAAAGATCTGCTGGAATATGTTGGGGTAGATCCCCGGCGTTTCCACATGAGCTGGGTATCTGCTTCCGAAGGTCACAAATGGAAAGAAGTAGTGGAAAAAACCGTCGAAGATGCGCGTGAAGCCGGGCCTTTTGAAGGTTTCAGGCGCCGGCAGATCGACTGGTAGGAGGTATTTTAAAACAATGGACTTGGATAAATTACGTGAAACCGCTGCCGAGGTAGCAGCCCGTGATGATGTAAAATACCTGATCGGTTGGGAAAAAGGAAGCTATGGTTACCGGGTAGCGCCGGCTTTTGCTGAAGACGCCGACGGTACTGCAGATATGATTTTCTCTCCTCTTTGCACCGCCAACCTGGCTACTTACCTTACCCTGGTGGAAAAGCTACCCCTGCCGCGCGGCCAGGAACCAGATAACCGCAAGGTAGCCTTGATGGTTAAGGGTTGTGACAGCCGGGCTGTAGCCCAGTTGCTGGTTGAAAAGGGTATCCATCGTGATGAAGTAGTCGTTATCGGCTGTCCCTGCCCGGGGATGGTCGACCCGGCTTTGCTTAGCGAGAAATATCCTGAAACGGAAGAAATAGCAGAACTCAAATGGAGCGATGATGGTTTTATTATAGTAAGAAATGGAGAAGAAACCGCCGTTCCCAGGGAAGAACTGCTGGCTGAAAAATGTCGGCTTTGCCGTTATCCCAACCCGGTCGTGAGTGATATCATGCTGGACGAACCGGTTGAATCCTGGGAACCGGCTGAAGATGAAGAAGTTACCGAAATAGAAGGCAAAGAAGTGGAGGGACGCTGGGATTACTGGCAGCAAGAGTTCTCAAATTGTATTCGCTGCTATAGCTGCCGTAATGTCTGTCCGCTCTGTTACTGCCAGGATTGTATACTCGATCGCATTAATCCGAGCTGGGTTTTTCGCTCGGTCAACTTTTCAGAGAATACTGCTTTCAACATTGCGCGGGCCTTTCATCTGGCCGGACGCTGTATAGAATGTGGTGAGTGCGAGCGGGTTTGTCCGGCAAATATTCCCCTGGGCAAGATAAACCGCAAATTGGCCCGGGAAGTTCGGGATAAATACGGCTTCGAGCCAGGTCTGGATCCGGAGTCTGAACCATTCCAGGCCAGCTATAAGCCTGATGATCCCGAGGACTTCATACTTTAGAGGTGGGTGATATGTCAGCGATGCTGTTAAATAAAGAAAAATGGCCGGATTTTGTTGAAAAGTTGGCCGGTAAAACAATCTGGGCTCCACAGGGGGAAGAAGCTGAAATGCGCTTTGCCCCGGTGACTGAAGGAGAAGCGCCCGCCCTTGAATACGGCAATACCAGGGTGCCTCCCAAACAGGCGGTATTTCCCCAGACTGAAACAATGTTTCGCTTTCAGCTTGGCGGGGAAGAACTTGAAATACCAAAGCTGGAAGAAGAAGCTGTTTTACTGGGAGTGCGTCCTTGTGATGCCCGCTCTATGGCTATAGTGGACAATTTGTTCAGCTGGGATGAAAATGATCCTTACTATTTTAAACACCGGGAGCTGCTAACTCTGGTTGGCCTAACCTGTACTGAACCGGGGTTGAACTGCTTTTGCACCTCTGTAGGCGGAGGGCCGGCCTCCAAAGAGGGCCTGGATCTTCTGATGACCGACCTGGGCGATCAATACCTTTTGGAAGCGATAACTGAGAAGGGCGAAGCTCTGCTTAAAGCAGCAGGTGAAGTTTTGGAAGACGCCGGTGATGAGCAAATTAAAGAAAAAGAAAGATTAACCGAAGAAGCTGCAGCGAATATCAAACGTAACGTGAACCCGGATGGTATCCCCGAAGGGTTGCCCGGCTTGTGGGAAGATCCCTTATGGCAGAGGGTATCTGCATCCTGCCTTGGTTGTGGAACCTGCACCTATCTATGTCCCACCTGCCACTGCTTTGATATTCAAGATGAAGTAGAAGGTTTTTCCGCCAGGCGCTGCAGAACCTGGGACTCCTGTATGTTTAATGAATATACCATGCATACCTCGGGGCACAACCCCAGGCCGTCACGCCGGGAGCGGACCAGGAACCGGATTAATCATAAATATAGTTACTATGTCGACAAGTTTGATGTAATTGCTTGTGTCGGGTGCGGCCGCTGTATTAACCTTTGCCCCGTGAACATCGACATTGTTGATATTTTAAGGCAGGTGAAGGAGGCGCTATGAAAACCAACGAAAACCCCTACATTCCGTATTATGCAACAGTAGAAGATACCTGGTTTGAAACCGGCGGTGAAAGGGCAATTAAAACTTTTAAAGTTGTTTTCGATGATGAAGAGGTTCGCAAAAACTGGAACCACCGCCCGGGTCAGTGTGCTATGATTGGCATACTTGGGGTCGGAGAAAGCATGATCTCAATTTCCTGCTCTCCCACCGAGGGCGATTTTCTACGTTTTTCGGTAATGAGAATGGGTAAAGTGACTCAGGCCTTGCACCAGCTTGAGGCAGGAGATAAAATGACCGTTCGTGGGCCTTATGGCAACAGTTTCCCCTTAGAAGAATGGGAAGGGAAACATGTTATAACTATAGGTGGCGGTATCGGTCAGGCGCCAATGCGCCCCGTAGTAGAATATGTCAAGGCCAACTATCAAAAATACGACGGCCTGACCATGATCTATGGGGCTAGGACTTCCGGTGACCTTTGCTTCAAGGGTGAATTCGAAGCGATGGCGCAAAATGAAGATCTTTCCTGCCACCTGACCATTGATATCGAGGAAGAGCAATGGGATCACAACGTTGGTTTTGTGCCTCAGGTATTGCTGGATGTAAAGCCATCACCGGATAATACTATTGCCGTTACCTGTGGCCCGCCGATTATGATTCGCTTTGTCCTGGAAAACCTTAAAAAACTGGGTTTTGAAGATGATCAGATCTATACTACCTTAGAAAACAGGATGAAGTGTGGCATCGGTAAGTGTGGTCGCTGTAATGCCGGGAATATGTATGTTTGTAAGGATGGTCCGGTCTTCAATTATGCTGCTCTAAAAGAGATTCCGGAAGCTTTTTCTTGATCAATTACCTTTTTAATTAATCACATCAGAGATCTAGCACAAAGAGGCACGGCCGCTTCGAACGGGGTGCCTCTTTGTATGTCTTAAAATCACCCACTGGTTCATAGCATTTAAGTTTTAAAGAATTCTGTCCGGATCTATTTAAAACTTACGAATAAGGACATTTTTCGAATCCCTGATTATAATTTCACGATATCTTGTTAGTTCAGGCTGGTTGTGCTAAGCTTTATAAATAAGTCTTTGCCACCAGAACTGGTTGAAACGGCGAATGAATTACCCGGGAGGGTTTTTCTATGGAACAATACGGATTGATTACCGAGAATAAAGGTGAGACAGCGATTGTCACCCTGCAGAAGCACTTATCCTGTGAAAAATGTGGTCGCTGCGGTATATTAAGCGGCGCTGGAAAACGCGATGTTGCAATAGAAGCTTCCAACCCCATCAGAGCTGAAAAAGGGCAGCGCGTACTGCTTGAAACTGATGACCGCCGCCTGCTTTTTGTATCTTTTATGCTTTATATAGTTCCCCTGTTCGGCCTGATAGCAGGCATATTTTCCTGGCTGGCGCTTGCGGAGCATTTCGCTTTTCAGCGTAATCAGGAACTATATGCAGTCGGGACTGGATTTGGCTTAATGGCAGTTATCTTTTTCTTTATTCGGGTTTGGGATAATAAAGCCAAAAATAATCCTTATTACAGGCCGGTTATCACCGAAATAATCAATGAGTCAGGATCGAAAGCAAAGTGTGAAAATCCGGAATAAAGATATGGCCCAGGATCATAACCTGATCAACTACAGATAACCAGGAGGTGTACTATGTCAAAAATTATTAATGTAGCGGTGGTTGGAGCGACTGGAATGGTAGGTCAAAAAATGATCGAAGTTTTATCTGAGCGCCGGTTTCCTTTTTCAGGACTTAAATTATTAGCTTCTTCAAGATCTGCAGGGCAGGTTATGCCGGTAAATGGAAAAGAATACCAGGTAGAAGCAGTTACACCTGCTGCTTTTGAAGGTGTTGATTTTGCTTTTTTTAGCGCCGGTGAGGCCATCAGCAAGGAATACGGCCCGGAAGCGGCCCGGAGAGGAGCAGTGGTTATCGATAATAGTAATGCTTTCCGTATGGATAGCAATGTGCCGCTGGTAGTGCCGGAGGTCAACCCCGCTGAGGCAAAAAAACATCAAGGGATTATTGCCAATCCGAACTGTTCAACGATTCAGATGGTAGTTGTGCTTCAACCTTTACAGAACCAGATGCCGTTGAAAAGAGTTGTTGCAGCTACGTACCAGGCTGTATCAGGGGCGGGTAAAGAAGCCGTTGATGAATTAAAACAGCAATGTCGTGATTATCTTGAGGGTAAAAAGATAAAAGCTGAATTTATTCCCCAAAAAGGTGCCAGGCGCAATTACCAGATTGCTTTTAATATGGTCCCGCAGCTCGATGTTTTTGTTGAAGATGGTTATTGTAAAGAAGAAATCAAAATGGTCAATGAAAGTAGAAAAATAATGGGGCTGCCAGATCTGGCGGTTACAGCTACCACAGTGCGGGTTCCGGTGATGAACGGCCACTCCATTGCTCTTAACGTAGAACTAAAAGGCAAAATGAGCGCTCTTGAAGCTCGCAATATTTTAAATAGTGCCCCCGGTGTTAAGGTAATTGATAACCCTGAAGAACTTGAATATCCCATGCCTTTCTATTCAGATGGTGATGATGCTGTTTACGTTGGACGTATTAGACCAGATTTTTCAATTGAAAACGGTTTAAACCTCTGGGTTGTGGCTGATAATATCCGTAAAGGCGCTGCCACCAATTCAATTCAGATTGCCGAACTGCTGCTTTAAACAGAAAGTGTTTAACAGAAAGGAGTTTAAATTATGATTGTAGTTATGAACCATGGCGCATCTGAAGAAGATGTTAGCAAGGTTACAGATAAGCTTAAGAAGATGGGCTATGGTGTTCACCTTTCAAGTGGAGAAAACCGCACTATTATTGGGGTTATCGGACAGCGCCGGGAAGAAGCAGCCCAGACACTTGAAGCTATGCCTCAGGTAGAACGGGTGGTCTTTATTACCCGGCCGTTCAAACTGGCCGGTAGAGAATTTCATCCTGATGATACAGTGATCAAAATTGGCAATACCTCAATTGGAGGGCCAGAGCTGATCATTATGGCCGGGCCTTGTGCTGTCGAAAGCGAAGAGCAGTTGATGGAGGCTGCCAGCGTTGTTAAAGAAGCAGGGGCCCGGGTATTTCGGGCAGGAGCTTACAAACCGCGCACCTCTCCTTACAGTTTTCAGGGACTGGAGGACAAAGGCCTTCATTATTTGAACAAGGTGCGCTCTGAGACTGAACTGCTGATAGTAACCGAGGTTATGGATCAATTTACCGTTAATGACATAGCACAGTGTGCTGACATCCTTCAGGTTGGAGCCCGTAACATGCAAAACTACTTTCTTTTAAGGGAACTGGGCAAGATTCGTAAGCCGGTCTTGCTTAAGAGGGGTCTTTCGGCCACCATAGAAGAGTGGTTGATGGCGGCAGAATACATCTTGAGTGGTGGTAATTATGATGTAATACTATGTGAACGGGGTATTCGCACTTTTGAACCTTATACCAGGAACACTCTTGATTTAAGTGCGGTTCCTCTGGTTAAACAGCTAAGCCATTTACCGGTGCTTGTTGATCCCAGTCATGGGACCGGCCATTCAAACCTGGTCCCGGCTATGAGTAAAGCAGCCCTGGCTGCAGGAGCAGACGGCCTTATGATTGAAGTGCACCCCAAACCTGAGGAAGCTCTTTCAGACGGGCCGCAGTCGCTAAACCCTGATCAGTTTAAGGCCTTAATTAAAGAATTAAAAGGGGTGGCTCTCAGTGCTGGCAGGCTCCTCTGATAGCGGTTTTTTTTATAATCAGGTGGCTTTGATCGGTACTGGCTTGATCGGCGGAAGTATTGGTATTGCTCTTCGAGAAAGACGCCTGGTGAAAAAGATTACCGGCTTTGATCAAAACTTGCAAGCTTTAGAGGAGGCAATGAAAAGGGGGGCAATTGACAGGGCTGCCAGTTCTCCTGCAGAGGCAGTACAGGAATCCGACCTGGTGATCCTGGCTGTTCCCGTTTTAAATACCCTTGAGCTGCTAAAGGGTATACTGCCCTTTTTAAAGCAGGATGCAGTTGTTACCGATGTGGGCAGCACTAAAGCTTCGATTATGAAAGAGACTGCAGGCCTTTTCCCTGAAGCGGTGCATTTTATTGGCGGCCATCCTATGGCCGGTTCTGAAGAAAGCGGTATTACAGGTGCTGATCCAGCCTTATTAGAGAATGCTATTTACGTTCTCACCCCCAATCCTGACTGCCCGCAAATAATTGTTGACAAGCTAAAGCAGGTTCTAAAAGAAACCGGAGCCGAACCACTCATTCTTGATCCAGAAGAACATGATCGGGTGGTTGCTTCCGTCAGTCATCTCCCCTATGTGGTAGCAGCGGCTTTAACCAGTAGCGTGGCTGGCGCTGAAAATATGGAGCTGGTTCGAACACTGGCTGCAGGGGGGTTTAGAGATAGTACCAGGATTGCTTTAAGCAATCCAGATCTCTGGCGGGGTATTTGTTTAAGCAACCGTGAAGAATTGGGCAAAGCACTTTCTTCTTTCCAGGACAGCCTTGAAAGAATTCAAAGAAAACTGGCTGATTGTGATCAAGATGCTATCGAAGAATTTTTCAGGGAGGCCCGTGATTACAGATCAAATATCCCTTATCGCGGCCGGGGGATTTTACCGGAGCTTTATGAAGTAATTGTTTTAATTAAAGATACACCGGGTGCTATAGGGCACCTGGCTACCTTGTTGGGAGAGTCAGGAATAAATATTGATGCTATAGAGATTCTCCATGTTCGTGAACTGGCCGGTGGTAGTATCCGCCTTGGTTTTAGAAATATTGAGCAAAAGCAAAAAGCCTTAAAAGTGCTGGATGAAAAAGGTTATTCTTCTTACAGTAAATAAGGTAGTTGGCACTTTGGTATTAATAAAACTGGTAATAATCAATTTTGGCTAAGGTAGAGGTTCCCCTGTTCGCCGGCCAGATCGGCCAGGCTTTTGGCCTGCAATTCATATTTCATGGCGTCCTTTACTCGTTGCCATACCAGACGGGTCACGCACTTATCCCATCTCTCGCAGGCTTGATCATCAATGCAGATTACCGGCGAAATCGAACCTTCCACGCTTTCTACAATATCATACAAAGTGATTTTATGCGGGTCTACCGCCAGGTGGTAACCGCCGCGGCTTCCCTTCTGGGTGCGGACATAACCCCTGGCTCGCAGTGGCGCCATAATCTGTTCCAGATATTTAACTGAAATATCCTGCTTGCAGGCAATATCATTAAGTTGAACAGGTTCCGAATTATTATAGCAGAGGGCTAATTCGATCATGGCCCGTGCGGCATAGCGCACCTTAGTAGAAATTTGCAGTTTCATCGACCTCCCTTGAATCAATTATAGTATATCTATTTTATTTATAGCTATAATATAATATTACCTTTCTTAATAGGGGTTGTCAAAAGAAATTTTCTTTTAAGGCCAAAACTTTATAGTTCTTACCTGTAAGGGTAGTGCAAGACAGCATAATCATACATAATGCATCACTTTTTGTTCCTGTTTCGACCCGGCCGGGCTGTTGGTTAAATTGCCTGCAATGAAACTGTGCTTGCAGAACGTTCAGGCAGAAAAAGCAGCGGTTTAGCTTCGGCCCTTCGTCCGGGCTTTTTTAGTCGATAAGCTCATCTTTTGTTCTTGCCCGGTGGTTGTCTTCCTGCAGCACAGCCCGCGTACAAAAGAAAGTGGCGCTTTAAAAGCACCTCTTTCTTCAGGAGTATATGCTGTCTTAGCAAATTAATGCGCTTATTCTCCCTGGTACTTAAATGAGACGTTCATTTTAACCCTGAAAACAATATTCCCTTCTTCTATCTTAATATCCATTTCCTTTACTTCAGCTACCCTCAAGTCGCGAAGTGTTTTTGAGGCAGTGGTTACCGCTACCCGGGCAGCTTCTTCCCATGACTTTTCACTGGTACCGATTAGCTCGACTACTTTATAGACGCTTTCCACAGTGATCCTCCTTTCACAGAAGAAATTCTTTATAAACAGTATACGCATAATTTAGCTATATGTCAATATTGCGTCAATTTACCAACATCGCTTCTTGTTTAAAAATTAACCGGACTTCAAAGTGCGAAATCCGGTTAAAGATGCTTAGCTTTAAGCTGGTTTTTCTTGCAAAATAAAACAGAGCTATCATTTTAGCAGGGTTTCAAAAGAGGGTTGGATCATTAAACCTACCGCACCGGGGCCAATATGGGCGCCAATAGCCGGACCGACCATACCAATATGCAGATCTTCAATCTGGTAATGATTTTTCAATTCCTTAAGCAATTTATGAGCACTGTCTTCAGCTCCGGTATGGACTACGGATAGGTTGATCGGCCGGTCAGGGCTGACTTTTTTTAAAGCGGCATTGACCAGGCTGGGGATGACCTGAGAGCGGCCGCGCACTTTATCATAAGGTGCTACCATCCCTTCAGGGTCGGCATAAAGAATTGGTCTGATCTGTAACAGAGAGCCCAGCAGGGATGCGGCTTTACCGATACGGCCATTGCGTTGTAAAAACTCCAGGGTGTCGACAGCGAAAACGCTGAAAGTTTGAACGATGGATTTATTGACTACTTCCATAATCCTGTCAAGTTCTAATCCTCTTTGAGCAGCCTCTGCAGCAACCAGAACAGAGCGGCCTACTCCCTGGGAAGCCGTTTTAGTATCCACTAAAACCACTTTAGGTTCTACCATTTTGGAAGCTAACTCTGCTGAATTAAGGGTCCCACTCAGCTTGCCTGAAATGTGAGCGCTGATGATAATATCATCAGCAGCGCTTTGTTCATATGTTTGGCGGAACATTTCTGGAGAGGGTTGAGTAGTTTTGGGCAGTTCAGTGCCGGAGGTAAGTTTCCGGTAAAACTCTTCCGGTGAAAGATCTACACCATCAGCGTAACTTTCTGTCCCAAAAGTTACTTGTAAGGGGATAACATTAATACTGTATTTTTCAATTTGCTCTTTAGATAGATCGGCCGTGCTATCTGTGACAATCTTTACATTTCCCATAAATATATCTCCTTTATTTTTATTGATAATAATTATGACTTTATAGAATAATATATCACATCTAAGCCTTTTTGTGGGTTAAACCAGGCAGATAAATTTTTGGCAGCACAATCATAATCGCTGCTTAATCATATTTGCTTATAAAGGAGTTATCATAAATAGGCTGCTCTCGCACGGTTTAATGATTAAGTGATCTATGATAGAATACAGAAAAGTGAGTTGAGAGGGGATGTTGGTTTTGATTAAAATGGAGGTAAAAACAGTTACAGCTGATCAAGGCGGAAATTTTCTGGTCTTACTGATGGATGATGAAGAGAAAAAGGTTTTGCCTATCTCTATCGGACCTCTGGAAGCGCAGGCTATCGCCATTGTCCTGCAGGGTGAAACACCTCCCCGTCCGTTGACTCATGATCTATTAAAATCTGTTTGTGAGAATCTTGGTGGAGAGATGGAAAAGGTAGTCATAACAGATATCAAGGAAAGCACTTTTTATGCAGAAATTTACTTTAATCAGAACAGTGAATCTTTAGTAATTGATTCCAGGCCCAGTGATGCGATCGCCCTGGCTTTAAGATTTGAAGCACCTATATTTATGGCTACCAGGCTGATTGAATTTACCTATGATTACCAGGATATTATTGCCAGAGAAGGTGGCGACGAAGAGTTGCATTAAGGTTTACCCACCGTATATAAGCCACAGGGGACGGTTCCACCGTCCCCTGTGACGCCGCTTATCATTCAACAAGGCCAATAGGCTGAGTAGTTACACCTAAAATTACTAAAGCGAAAAAGTGCCTTCCTCCATGATCTTAAAAGGGTTTGTTTGCTGCTAAGATGGCAAACAGGCCCTAACATTTGTACAAATTACTTTAATTTGTACAAATATTTTAAAGGTCTTTTCCCGGTTCCAACTTGATCCGGGTTTTCGGCAACCGGCATAGGTGGCAGCGGTTTAACAGGATCTTAACTACAGCTATAGAAATATAAACCAGAGCGAGAGGAAAAAGCAGGCTATGAAAAAACTAGTATCCCTGGAAAAAGAAAAGATCTATCATGATTTGTGGCATCTTTCCTGGCCGGTAATGATGTTTATGGTTTTTCAGACTACTCTAGAGCTGGTTGATTTTTTCTGGGTAGGTATGCTGGGGGCAGAAGCTTTGGCCGGCCTTTCTCTTTCCCATAATATCTTCTGGGTGCTCTTTACCCTTTCCCAGCTAATCACCGTTTCTACCCTTTCATTAAGTTCCCGCTACCGGGGCAGTGGAGATCTCAAAGGGGTAAGTCTTGTAGCCCGGCATACTTTTTGGATGGCGGGTGCTTTATCTGTTCTGGTTATAACCTTCATTTTTACTATGGGTGATTATGTCCTTTCTTTATACCAGGTTGAACCAGAAGTGCACCGCAATGCCTTGCTTTATTTACAGGTAGCGGGGGGTAGTTTCATCTTTCTTTATGGCAGCGTGGGCCTGGCTTTCTGCCTGCAGGGGGTGGGCGATTCATTTACCTCCATGGGGATTTTAGTGTTTACCAATATCATCAATATTGTTCTCGATCCCTTCTTAATCTTCGGGTGGCTTTTTTTCCCGCCCCTGGGCATTTTGGGGGCGGCTTTGGCATCACTGCTGGCCCGGGCGGTGGGCTTTTTCTTAATCCTTTACGTGGTTTTAAGCGGTAAGATTTCGCCCAGCGGCTTAAAGGTGCCCGGATTGTTCAGCCTGCGTTTTTCAGGAAGCATTTTTATACAAATGCTTATTATTGGTTTACCGGCCAGCCTGCAGGGTATGACCAGGCCGGTGACCGGGGCGATTATGATGTGGATTGTTGCCCTTTTCGGCACAGAAGCGGTAGCCTCTTTCGGGATCGGCCTGCGTTTGCTCAGTTTTTGCTTTATTCTCATTACCGGATTGAATATGGGCACTGCCACCATGGTGGGCCAGAGCCTGGGGGCGCGCTTGAAAGATTTAACCCAGGAAGTTATCAAAAGAGCAATGAAGCTGGCCCTGACTATTCAGACTGCCATGGGTTTAATTGCATTTTCTTTAGCCCCTTCAATCATGGGGGTTTTTACCGATGATTCGCAGGTAATGGAGATGGGTATTTCCTATATACGCCTGATCGCTCCGGCCCTGGTAGTCATGGGCCACTGCATGTTATATCAGCTGTTTTTAAAGGAGCGGGGTACACTTTCCCTCACCTGGTTAGCGCTGTGATTGCAAACTGGCTGATTAAAATCCCCCTGGCTATGCTTTTTGCCCTGCTAATGAACCTTGAAACAGACGGGGTTTGGCTGGCTATTACCCTTTCAATTTTTGCTGAACTGGCCATCCTGTACCTATGGTACCGGAAAAGAAAGTGGCTTTACCGGGGCATGGCCATCCGTGTGCAGTAAAAAACTGTCTGATTGTAACCTGCAAGGCATTATTAAGTGATTCAGGTGCAGTCATTTATTATATTCTAAGATCCGGCACAGTCTTAAAATACTACTGGGAATTTCAGAAAAAACAGGTTTTAAAAGAGCTGATCAGTCAGTTAAGCCCGGGGAAACGATCAAAAAGAGGCTGCCTTAAAAAGGCAGCCTCTTGCGTAATTATTCCAGATAGGGATGCTTATTCTTCAATATACACATCCTGGAGCATAAACATGCTGGCAGGAGTTACCCAGAAGTTTTTAACATTGTCGTTTAAGCCGACCAGATCTTCGTTGTAAACGAGGTAAAGCATTGGCGCATCTTCAATCAGGATTTCCTGGAGTTCACTGTAGATCTGCTGACGCTCCTCGGGATCTGGTTCCTGGCGGCCCCTGTCGAGAAGTTCGTCTACTTCGTCGTTGGCATAGTAGGAGCGGTTTCCGGGATCGCCGATATTGTTAGAGTGGAAAAGCGCGTATACGGCATAGTCTGCATCGAGGGTCGGGGTGGACCAACCAAGGATGTACATGTCGTGTTCACCGGCAGCGGTATTTTCAAGGTAGGCGCCCCATTCCAGGACTTCTATTTCTACGTCAATATTGAGTTCTCCCAGTTCTGACTGAATGTATTCCGCAGCCATGATCCGGACGGGGTTGTCGTTAGTCCAGATGGTAGTGGAGAAGCCGTCTTCATATCCTGCTTCAGCCAGCAGTTCCCTGGCTTGATCAATGTCATAAGGCAGGCCCTGGAGATCTTCATCATGTCCAAATACACCCGGTGCAATCGGGCCTTCGGCGGGGATGGCCGTTCCTTCATAGGCACCTTCAATAATATCTTCTTTGTTGATGGCCATGGAAATAGCCTGGCGAACCCTGACATCGTCATAAGGTTCTTTTTCGCAGTTGTAGCCCACGTAAGCCATAACTGTTACCGAAGTAATTTCCATAGAGGCGTTGTCCATGTTGTCTACACGGTTCATATCACTGGGCTCAACCGGATCAGCGATGTGGGCAGATCCTGTTTCCAGCTCAGAAATTCTGGTCAGACTTTCAGGGACAACTTTGAAAGTTACGCTGTCAAGCCTGGCATTTTCACCCCAGTAATCATCATTACGGGTAAGTTTTAACTGGTCGCCCGGAACCCAGCTTTCCAGTTTAAAGAAGCCGGTACCAACCGGGTTAGTAGCCAGGTAAGATCCGGGTTCATTGCCGGCTGCCATTTCTTCGTAATCGGTTTCAATAGCGTCCGGGCTGATAATCGCTCCACCGTTGTGGGCCAGGTGGGCGGGCAGTGGGGCAAAAGGAAATTCGGTTACAAATTGAACAGTGTAATCGTCCACGACTATTACGTCTTCAAGCATCTCAAAGAGGAATAAGCGGGGTGAACCAATATCAGGATCGAGTAAACGTTCAAACGAAGCTTTAACCGCCTCAGCTGTAAATTCAGTCCCGTCGTGGAATTGCACTCCTTCACGCAGGGTAAATTCCCAGGTTAAATCGTCTACTGCTTCCCAGTCTGTGGCCAGTAAAGGCTGTAGCTCGCTGTTTTCATCAAAATATAACAACGATTCATAAACATTGTAAGCAACTTTTGCTGAAGGCACATCATTGGATCCGTGGGGATCAAGGGAAACTGCATCAGAAAGGCTGGCAATAACCAGATCTCCTGCACCATCTTCTTCAGCTGTTTCGCAGCCGATAAAAAGTAAAGGGACCAGCATTAAAACTACCAGCAACCAAAACTTGCTTTTAAACTTCATAACTTTTGTCTTCCCCCTTTAAATTATTAGGTATGGTTATGCCGAATATTGCAGCAAAATAATCAAAAAAATTCTTTTAAAATGTTAAATTTGGTCTATATTTATTCAGCATAATTGCTTATACTATACATATTGTTGCTAGAAAAAACAAGATATATTTATAAAAATGTTTGAAGTTCAATTAAATTATCTTTGCAATATTTTAGTATTAAAGGAGCAAATTCACAGAATGAGCGATCTGGTAAACGGAACAAAGGGAGTAGAATCACAGGCCTTAAAACATACAACTTACTGGAATGTAATTTATAAAAGGCTGAAAAAAAATAAAACTGCTCTCATCGGCGGATATTTAATTGTATTTTTTATCATTGTGGCTATCTTTGGCCCTTTGTTTACGGTTCATGATCCGCTTAGAGTCGATTATTCTACCAGGCTAATAGCCCCTTCAGCCGACTTTTGGTTGGGAACTGATCACAACGGCCGGGATATTTTTACCCGCCTCATTCACGGCATGTCGATTACTTTATATATTGGCTTTCTTTCAGTTTTAGTAGGATTGGTAATTGGTTTGCCTATGGGCATTTTATCCGGTTATTACGGCAAAATCATCGATACGCTTACTATGCGGATTGTAGATGTACTCCTGGCTTTTCCAGGTATATTACTGGCTATTGCCCTGGTCAGCGTACTTGGAGGCAATATTACCAACGTTATTATAGCTGTAGGCATTTTTTCCATTCCCGGCTTTGCCAGGGTAGTCCGGGGTTCCACCCTGGCTGTAAGCAAGCTTGAATATATTGAAGCTGTCCGTGCCCTGGGGGCAAGCGACCTGCGGATCATATTTTTACATATCCTGCCGAATATTGTTTCGCCGATTATTGTACAGGCCACGATTAGAATTGCTATTGCCATCTTGATTGCCAGTGGATTATCTTTCCTGGGGCTTGGCGCTCAACCGCCCATTCCTGAATGGGGGGCCATGTTAAGCCAGGGGCGTAGCTATATGTTCGATCATCCCCATGTAGCGCTTTTCCCAGGGTTGGCTATCGTTATGGTAGTGCTGGCTTTCAATCTTTTCGGCGACGGTTTACGGGATGCTTTTGATCCCCGGGCGAAAGATTAGAAAAGGGGTGCCGTTATTTGTTACAGTTTATTGTTAGAAGGTTTATCCAAACCATCCCTGTAATTCTCGGGGTAACCCTGCTGGTATTTTCTTTAATCCACCTGATTCCCGGTGACCCTGCTCAGATTATGGCCGGGGAAGCAGCTCCAGAAGCAACCGTAGAAGCGATGCGTGAGAGGCTGGGTTTAAACGATCCTCTTCATGTTCAGTACGGTCGTTATATGAGTAACTTGCTCCAGGGAGATTTGGGTCAGTCGGTGCGCAGCAGCCGTTCCGTAGTGGATGAGATTCAGCCCCGAATCATGATCACCATCCGGTTGGCTGTCTACAGCATGATAATAAGTATGATCCTGGGGTTGATAGCTGGAGTTGTTTCGGCGGTTCGCCGGTATGGCATTTTGGATGCAGTTTTAATGCTGGTAGCCTTGTTTGGTTTTTCAATGCCAAATTTTTGGCTTGGATTGATGCTGATAAAGCTGGTATCAATTGATCTGGCTCTTTTGCCGCCTTCAGGGTGGGGGACCTGGCAGCAGGCTATTTTGCCAATTATTACCCTTGGTACTGGCGGGGCAGCTATAATTGCCAGAATGACCCGGTCCAGCATGCTTGATGTGATCAACCAGGACTACATCAGGACGGCCAGGGCCAAGGGTTTGAAAGAAAGGGTAGTTATTTACAAACACGGCTTAAAAAATGCCTTAATTCCGGTGGTAACAGTAGTCGGGATTGAAATGGGCATGTTACTTTCAGGAACAGTCCTGGTTGAAACTGTTTTTGCCGTGAACGGTATGGGCAGGCTGGCTATTGATGCTATCAGGGCCCGTGATTTTCCCCTTGTCCAGGGTATCGTGTTGATTTTTGCCTTGATTTTTGTCGGTGTCAATTTATTGGTAGACATATCTTACCGCTACCTGAACAAGAGGATTGAACTTAATTAATCATTTAGGTTAAAGAGGTGTTGTGATTTGACTTCATTGGAACCTATTCTTCAAATAAAAGGCCTTCAGACCTCTTTTTTTACTGAAGCAGGAGAAGTGAAAGCGGTAGACGGGGTTACCGTTGATGTGCCAAAGGGCGGAACCCTGGGAGTGGTTGGCGAGTCGGGTTGTGGAAAAAGCGTTATGGCTCTATCCATACTGCGGCTTCTCGATCAGCCGGGTAAGATTGTCGGCGGAGAGATTATTTTTAACAATGAAGATCTTCTCAAAAAAAGTGAAAAAGAAATGCGTGAGATCAGAGGCAATAGTATCTCAATGATTTTCCAGGAACCGATGACCTCTTTAAATCCGGTTTACACCATCGGGGAACAGATCAGTGAGTCTTACAAGGTTCACCAGAACATGGGTAAAAAAGAAGCCTTTATTAGATCACTGGAAATGCTTAAACTGGTTGGTATTGCCTCACCAGAAAAAAGATTGCATCAGTATCCTTATGAACTCTCCGGAGGCATGAGGCAGAGGGCGATGATTGCCATGGCCCTGGCCTGCCGGCCTGCCTTACTGATTGCAGACGAGCCGACTACGGCTCTTGATGTGACTATCCAGGCCCAAATTTTGGATTTGATCAAGGAACTGCAGGAAAAGCTTGGAATGTCGGTGATCACAATAACGCACGACCTGGGTGTTGTTGCAGAAACCTGCTGTCAGGTGGCCGTTATGTACTGTGGTAGTATTGTTGAACAGGCCAATACTGAAGAGTTGTTTGAAAACCCCAGGCATCCTTATACGGCAGGATTATTTAATTCCCTGCCTCGCCATGATTTGGAAAAGGAAGAGCTAGAAGCCATTGATGGCTCGGTGCCCAGCCTTACCAATATGCCCCCAGGTTGCCGGTTCTCTCCCCGCTGCCCCTATGTTGAAGAGATTTGTTCGCAGCAATACCCGGAATTGAGACCTCTGGGTTCTGGCAGACTGGTGCGATGCTGGATTTACACCGATGGCTGGAAAGGCGCCAAAGAGGTGGCATATTATGTCTAAAAAAGAACTGCTGAGAGTAGAAGATCTCAAACTCTATTTTCCGATCAAAGGCGGTTTTCTTGGTCGCACGGTTAATCATGTCAAAGCTGTCGACGAGATTTCTTTTTCTGTTTTTGAGGGAGAAACAGTTAGTTTGGTTGGTGAATCGGGCTGTGGTAAGTCTACCGCCGGCCGGGCTATTTTGCGCCTGGAAAAACCGACTGGCGGCAAAGTATTTTTTAATAATCTTAACATGGGTTCGCTCAATAAAATGGAACTGCGCTCTCTACGTAAGGATCTGCAAATTATATTTCAGGATCCTTTTGCTTCTATTAACCCTCGCCAGACTGTAATTCAAGTACTGGAAGAAGCGCTTCTGATTCAAAACATAGTACCCCGGGTGCAGCGCCGGGAAAGGGCTCTTGAGCTGCTTGAGACTGTAGGGTTGAAAGAACATCAAGCCGATCGTTATCCACACGAGTTCAGCGGGGGACAAAGGCAAAGAATTGGCATTGCCAGGGCACTGACATTAAATCCGAAGCTGATTGTATGTGATGAAGCCGTTTCAGCTCTGGATGTTTCAATCAGGGCCCAGATTTTAAACCTGCTAAAGAGGCTCCAGAGAGAGTTTCAGCTGACTTATCTCTTTATTTCTCATGATTTAGGTGTGGTTAGACATATCTCCGACCGGGTAATCGTGATGTACCTGGGGCGGATCATGGAGGTTGCCGACAAAAAATCGCTGTTTGAAAAAGCCAGGCACCCTTATACCAAAGCCCTGTTATCTGCCATACCGGTCCTTAAACCCAGCCAAAAAAGAGAAAGGATTGTGCTCACCGGGGACGTTCCGTCTTCGATTAATCCACCTGAAGGATGCCGTTTTCATACCCGCTGCCCCTATGTTGAGGATCTATGTAAAAGAGAAATTCCTGAGCTGCGCTCAACTGGAGCTATGGAAAAAGGGCACGTTGCAGCCTGCCATTTCTTTGAAGATATTTTTAAAGATGTTTAAGAAGAGGCAGCCGCTGGGCAGCAACTTTTTTAAAAAAATAGATGCCAATATAAATTAGAAAGGTTTTTATGACTATGAATAAAGCCGGATCAGATCAAAAAGCCACTCAATCTTTTTTAAGTAAGAATGGATCCGTGAAAGCGGAAGAAAAACAGGGCAAAAAGAAAAAGGTTCCCGGCATTTTAGAAGAAGGCCTGGTATACAGCTGCGCGGGTCCAAGGGTTGGGCCTGATGAAGCCTGCTCTGACCGCTAATAAAATATGATTAACGAGGTGAAGATAATGAACGGACAGGACTCTATTATAGAACAATACAAAGCTCAGCGCCGGCAGTCGGCACAGTGGCATGAACGGGCCAGAAAAGTTTTTCCATCAGAAGGTGCCACCCATTTTGCCCGTATATTTAACCCTTATCGGCCTTATATAACACATGCCAGCGGGATCAATAAATGGGATCTGGATGGTAATAAGTACATTGATTATGTCCTTGGGCACGGCGCTTTACTGTTAGGGCATAATCATGAAGATATAGTCGAAGCAGTGCAGGAACAGATAACCAGGGGAGTTCTTTATGGTGAAAACCATACCCTTGAAGTAGAATGGGCGGAATTAATCCGAGAAATGATGCCTGGCGCTGAAAAGATTATGCTTTTCCCCTGTGGTAATGAAGCTAACATGATGGCTGTGAGGCTGGCCCGGGTCCATACCGGGAGAAGCAAAGTTTTACGTTTTGAAAAGCACTATCACGGCTGGTCGGATGAACTGGCCTCCCCTGCAGAATCTGGAGTAAACCAGAACCAGGTAACCATTATTCCGCAAAACGATCTGGAAAGGCTTGAAGAAGAACTGTCCAGTGAACAGTATGCTGTCCTTTTTACCGAGGCAGGCGGCGCATTCCTGGGTGGTAGGACACCGATAGATCCCGATTTTGTTCGGCAAATCCCCACCTTAACCCGTAAATACGGCACTCTCTGGGCCCTTGATGAAGTGGTCACCGGTTTCCGGGTCGCTCCCGGAGGCTGGCAATCTGTAATAGGCGTCAAACCAGATCTGACTTCCCTGGGCAAATGTATAGGTGGAGGCTTGAGCGCCGGTGCCCTGGTGGGCAGGCCTGAAATTTTTGAACCACTTAAGCCCGGTGGAGTTCCCGGGCGGCAGGTAATGCATGGCGGAACCTGGAATGCCAACCCATTAACAGCTGCCGCCGGTATTGCAGCTTGTAAGCTTTTAAAAACCGGGGAGCCGCAGAAAAAAGCGGCCGAAAGTGCTGCTTATCTGCGCCGGGAGGGTAATAAAATCCTTAAAACAAAAGGTATTAATGGGGCTTTCTATGGGAAATCTTCCATTGCCTATTTATATCTTGGTCCGGTTGATTCTGATTTCTCAGATGATACTCTGCCTCCCGTTAAAGATTTGGATAAACTGACTGATCCGGCTATGATGCCTGTTTTTAACCGGCTTTTACTTCATTTGCTGCAGCGCGGAGTATCTAATCTAATCGGTTCTGTCTATATCTTTTCTTACTTACATACTGAAAAAGATATCGACCAAACTCTCCATGCTCTAAAGGATGCTCTGGAAACTATGCTTGCAGAAGGCACCCTGAAATCCTGATTGATTTTTTAATGGCTTGTCTCTTTACTCCTTTTCTTCCTTCACCGTGTCAGATGAGAAAATTATTGCACAATTTATTTAAATATTTACAAGGAATTCAAAAAAGTATGACGAAGTAAAAACTAGTGATTCTTATTTTTTAACCGGGCGATTGATTTTAGTTAGTAGCTATGAACAATGAAACATAATCATACTAATATTTATGGCAACAACAGTACAAAAATTTTATTATAAGGTTAAGCTAAGGAGTGAAGATATTGATAGATATAGGGATGTATATTAATGCAATAATATTTATTGGCATAGTCTTTTTTACTTTTATAAGCATATATGTTCTTTTTGTAAGGAATTTCAGGGATAAATGATTGATATTATTGGTTAAGCAAAGCTTATTGCTGCTGATGAAGATTAAACCCAGCCTGGTTTGACAGGCATTTTTGCTTAATGCTCCTCCATATAGCGCCTTGGGTTGACTGGAGAACCCTCATAATGTACCTCATAGTGAAGGTGCGTTCCTGTAGTTCGCCCGGAAGCTCCCATGAATCCAATGGTTTGGCCTTTTTCTACAACGTCTCCTTTTTTAACTGCGAAACTATCCAAATGAGCATAGTAAGTTGCATAACCGTAACCGTGGTTAATAATTATTAGGTTACCCAGACTTCCTCGGTAACCCAGGAAAGTAACTTCACCATTGGCGGTAGCTCTAATCTTTGAGCCGTATGAGCCGGAGATATCGACACCGGTATGAAATTGATAGCCACCGGTATAGGGGATACTTCTTGTGCCAAAACCGGAGGTAACTCGACCTCTTGCCGGCCATAAGGAAGGCTTGGACTTGATCTGTTCAAGCTTTGTTTCGATCTTTCCGATATATGATTCAACTTCATCAAGGGTCTCCAGTTGTTCAGGGATTACTCCATGTAAAGTGGCAATATTTTCAACTGCTCGATTAAGAACCATGTTTGAACTTGAATAATTATCGTATGATTGTGTAAAGCTGGCAAAACTATTATACGGTTGTTCTGGAATGCTGTATTCTGTTGATGTAACTGAGTTGCTATAAGCATTAGTGGGTTTATTTTCATAAGAATAATTTGAACGATTTGAATCAAGCAAACTTTTTCTGGTGGTGGTGACCCGGGCTTGAATGCTTTCTACATTTTCCAAAATATCAACGTCATCAACTTTTATTGTTATCTCTTCAATTAATTCATCCAGTCCAATAATCTGAATCATTGCTTTTTCAGTTTCCACGGCCAGGGCGTCTATTTCTTGCTGCTGAGCCCGATTAATTTGACGCAGTTCCTCCACTTGCCTTGCTTCTGCTGAGGTTTTTAAATATGAGTAGCCTAAAAAACCGGAAGCGGTAACTATTACTAATAAAAGCATGATTGCAAGCTGAATACCATAAAATGGTAAACATAGGCTAACGGTAGATTCCTCTGAATGAGGGATAACCATAATTGTAAAACAACGGTTTTTCTTCTTCTCAGGTGCCATAATTCCTCGTATGTTTTCTTTTATAAGCTCTAAAAATTGACAATATTACTATTGCTATAATAAAATGATATTCCCTGCAACCCTTAGCTCCAGTTCGTTTCAGTTTACAGCTTTAATAGCTGAATACTAAACATACTGGAAGGATTTTATAACTAAAGAGAAGATCATTTACATTCATTTTATCTCTTTAATGTTACAATAGAATTACAGAAAAGCCAAGTCCATCATTATAAAGTTCTCATTGCATTAGGGTTCGCATAAAATAATATTACTTTAGAATCCTTTTATGTTATCTTTAATTAGTAGAGAAGTGATGTTAAGAGCTTTTGTGAGATGATTAAATAAATGATCAGCTTATAGCAAAGGGGTAGGATTATGGCAGAAAATAGCAAGAAAGAGTGCCCGTATTGCAGAGAAGAAATAGATAACGAGGACGTTAAATGTAAATACTGCGATTCTTTACTTAATGCTGAGGCTTCTTCTGAGATAGAACCTGACAGAACAGAAAGACCTGCCCAGAAGATAATAGTTGTTAAATCTTCCAGGAAAAAATGGCTTTTATGGGTGCCGGTTTTGTTGATTCTGATAGTTTTTCTTATCTTTTTAGGAGAATCATTAGCAACATCGGATAATGATCTAATTATAGATGATTCCGAAGCTGAATTAGAAGCTGAGCAAACTGAAGAAGATGTTTTGAGAGAAGAGAGAGAAACAATCGAATCCGATCAACCTGAGCATAAAGAATGGGAAGCTGGATCCGAAGAAGATACAGTAACAGTTGAAAGCATTACTAGTAAATATGAACCTAAATTTGAGGCGTTAGAAGAGGAAATAACTGCTGAACTTGTAACACTTTTTAATGCTGCGATGCAAGAATACGAACAGGCTAACGGTGGTTTTCTATTTCAGATCCAATTGGTAAACAAATATATGAGAAAGATTCAACAGCTTGAGGACAGAGCGGATGAAAGATTTTACAGGCTCCTTGATCAGATGGAAGAAGAACTTCTAAAGCACGATTTGCCTGCCGATGTTATTTCTGAAATAGAAGAGGATTATTTAAGAGATAAGCAGGAAAAAAAACGCGAGCTAACCAACTTCCTTAAAAAGCCTGGTAACTGGTAAAAAACTGGGTGACATTTATGGCCAAATCCGGTGAAAATACGGTTAAAAGTTTTCTAGAAAGTAAAAGTCTACAGGTTGTAAAAATTCCTGAAGGGGCTATCAAGTCGGTTGACTTTAAAGTTTATAATAATGGTAAACTGCTTTGCTTTCTTGAAGAAAAAACTAGCGATTTTACCCTGCCTAAATGGAATGATGAAATGACTTTATATAATTCAATGGCAAAGCATATTTACGAATCCATAAAACAGTTTAAAAGTATTAATCCCGGTAAAATTGTTCCCAATGTTTTATCTTTAACGAATATGGCCCCGTCCAGATCATTAAATGATTTATTCATTACATTGAGCGGATACATCATAACTCCAAAAGGTAAAATGCGCTCTATCGATAACATGAAGCGACTAGAAAAAGATCTTGACCTCATTGATCTATATCTCTGGTTTGACCACGATCAATACTCCGGTCACATTTGTGAAGAAGATCATTTTTCGCCAGGGCAAAAGCTTGTCCGTATTATTGGGCTTGAATAGAGTTTTATAAAATGTGATTTTACTGTAAAGAGAAGATCTAAATGGGTTCTTATATTTATCACTAATAACTGAAGTCTAATTGGGTTCATAAAGTATATTATGCTCAAGAGAAGGTTGATCATCCATCTCCAGATCCCACCAATCTTTTCCAAGTTTACTGTCATAAATGACTCCAAATTCGCTTTTCAGCCCTCTTATGATCTGGTTATAGCGGTTCATTAATTCAATTTTTCTTTCCTTATTGGCACTGCTGTACTCCTCTTCGATCGCCTGTAAAGCTTCTTTAGCTTTTTTCACATCTTCATCTGCAGAAGGATCTAGATCATTGTGGTCTAAGCCCTCATTAGTTGAAGGAGCTTCTGATTCCTGGGGCTTTAGTTTTTGGTCGGGATCTGCAATAGGTAGTTCTCTATCATTAACAGTATTTAGTTCTGGGCCGGCTAATGCTGTAGATGGATCAGATTCCTGTTCAGAAGTTTCCTCTCCAGCTGTATCCACTTCATCATCATCATCATCATCATCATCATTCTCAGGCGCTACTACAGCGCGATGGCTCATGAGCAGCCACTCAGGAACACCTCTCTTAGCAGTAAGCTCTTCCGTTTCGGATTTTTTTGCGTTTTGGGAAATGAAATCACAGCCGCTTGTTATAATAAGCAATATTATTAAGGTTAAAGATACCCTTTGCTTAAATGTAACCATGGCATTTCCCCCTTATTCTCTAAAGAATAATATCGCTTTACTGCACAGGGAAACATGATAATAAAATTATACCAATTAAGGCTCATAAGTAAAGCACCGGACTCTCATTTTTTGCCAGTTTCCTTAATGATATAGAGAATTTATTTATACAATAAATTAAACCTTAGAATGAAGTCATGTATTGCTGAATGCCCTGGAAATGGAAGGATAGCCAATAGTTTCTTAGCTGATAATAATCTAAATCTGTACAAAACAATACAGGGTAAGCTATTTGAAAAGATTTAATTTAGATTATAGACAATTTAATTTAAGATGCTTACAAGCCATTCAATAAAATCAAATGCATCCCTGTAATCACAGCCTGTTAAAAACAGCGAACCGAACAACACTACAAAAATTGCAAATAACCAGGTTTTTTTCATCTTCAATTCCTCCTTATTTTATAATCTCATTATATATTCTACTACAATAGTTCTAATAAAAAAAGTAGTAACTCTTCTTAATATTATATTTCAAATTATTTAACTAAAAGCAAATCCTCCATAGATTAAAGCTGCTAACAGGATGAAGCCGGGGTGTATTTTAAATTTTTCTATGCATAATAAACTAATAATGCCCAGAAAAAAAGTATGCACAGGGCCAATCTGATCAAATGAGTTTTCAAAAAAGCTATAAGCCATAACTGTTAGCATAACGGCAATAGCCGGTTTGACTATAATCGTTAATCTTCTTACACGAACAGAATCTCTGTAGCGGTACAGAATGCTTAACAGAGCTATCATTAACAGTAATGATGGTACAACCGTAGCCAGTAAGGCTACAATTCCTCCTGCTATGCCTCCTACCTCATAACCAATATAGGCAGCCATTTTAGTAGCGATTGGGCCAGGCAAAACATTTCCAAAAGCCAGAGCCTCTCCAAACTCCACCCTGGTTAACCACTCATAACGGTGCACCACTTCATATTCTATTAACGGAATTGAAGCAGGTCCACCACCGTATGCAATTATACCCGGAATGAAAAAAGCAAGAAATATTTGCCAGTATATCAACTGTTTTGTACCTCACTATCGTCTTTACTTACTGGCCATAACAGGGCTCCGATGATAATTATTATAATAATCAACCCTGGGTGGATCTTAAAAGTGCCCATAAAAAGTAACGCCCCTGAAAAGATAACAAGGCTTTTAAGCCATCCCATTTCTTTTAAAGATGTACCCATAAACTGATATATAATTACGCCCAGCATAGCCCCTATTACCGGTGGGATGCTTTTTCGCATACCCTGTACCCAGGGAAGATCATGTAACGCTGTCATAGAAGTTAATAATAATATAACTGCCAGGGCAGTTGGCAGCACCAGCGCTGAAACGGCGATAACAACTCCAAAAGGCCCGGCTAATTTCCAGCCTATATAGCCTGCCATTTTAGTTGAAATCGGCCCGGGTAAAGTGTTGCCAATTGCCAGGACATCGTTAAACTCATCAGCTGACATCCATTTATTATTTTTCACTACCTCCAGGTAGACCAGGGGTATAAATGAAGGCCCCCCACCATAACCTAAAATTCCTATTCTGAAAAAAGTCAGAAATAATGAGAAAAAATTGCGCTGTTTTTTCAAGGTAATTCTCCATTCAGCTTATGCTCTACAATTATTTCCAATTAAAAAGCTAAAATAATCTCAAGGACCACCTTTAAGATAATTTAATGACAAAGAGGATTATATTAATCTAATCTTTCCTGCACAGTTACTACCAGGCCGCAACAGTACCGTCAGCCCGCGGCTCAGTTGCACCAACTAAAACATTATTCTCATCTTTTAAGATTATTTGTCCTCGACCAAAATCTAAACTATTTTTTGCCTCTTCAACTTGATGTCCTCTTAAAATAAGTTCATCTTTGATTTTTGATGAAATTCCCTTTTCCACGATTATTTTATTGCCTTTTAGCCATTGCCATCTTGGAGCTTCTAAAGCTTCCTGGGGGTGCAGATTAAAGTCCACCATATTAGATACTATTTGTAGATGGCCTTGAGGTTGCATGAATCCCCCCATAACCCCAAATGGTCCGATCGCTTTTCCATCTTTTGTTAAAAAAGCAGGAATAATTGTATGATATGGTTTTTTGCCCGGTTCAATATAATTAACACTATTTTTGTTTAAAGAAAAATTTTTACCCCTGTTGTGCAAAGCAATGCCAGTTTTAGGAACAACTAATCCTGAGCCAAAGCCTTTATAATTACTTTGGATATATGAAACCATATTCCCATGCGCATCTGCTGAACATAAATAAACTGTCCCGCCTTTATTCTGATCATCAATACTCGGATATACTGCTTCTTCTGTAAGCGAAGCTCTTTTTTTTGCGGCATAACTTTCGGAAAGAATATAATCTAAATCCACAGTCATGTATTTTGGATCTGCAATATATTTTATTCCATCTGAAAAAGCGTTTTTTAGGGCCTCGATTTGCAGGTGATAAGTTGAAACAGTTTCTTTTTCTTTAAAATCGAATCCGTTGAGAATATTAAGGCCCAGTAGTGCTACCAAACCCTGGGTATTAGGAGGCATTTCCCAGATTTCATAACCTTTATAGTTAATTTTAATGGGAGTTACCCACTCTGGATTATACTTTTCTAAATCAGAATATCTAATGAAACCGTCACCTGATTTTGAAAACTGATCTATTTGCTCAGCCAAAACACCGCGATAAAATGCTTCCGCTTTGGTTGCCGATATTATTCTTAATGTATCAGCATGATCTTGAGAACTCCAAATTTCTCCCGGTTTTGGGGACGTTCCGTCAGGGGCAAAAGTATCAAACCAATTATTAAAAAGATCAGATTGATTTAGCTCACTAAACTTTTCATATTCTTTCTCCCATAGCTGTGCGATAACTGGTGAAACAGGAAAGCCATTTTCTGCATAATCAATTGCAGGTTTAAATAACTGTTCAAAAGCTAAAGTGCCAAACCTGTTTGATAATTCAGCCCAGGCTGAAGGGGCTCCAGGAACAGTAACAGGCATCCAGCCTGTTTCCGGTATATCTCTAAAACCTTGCTTCTTTATAGCTTCAGCGCTAATTAGTTCTGGCGCCGGGCCGCTTGCATTTAAACCAAACATTTTATTATTATTCCATACCAGGGCAAAACTATCTCCTCCTATGCCGTTAGAAGTTGGTTCTACCACAGTTAAACAAATAGCAGTTGCAATGGCAGCGTCTATGGCATTTCCACCCATCTTTAAAATATCCAGACCTGCCTGGGCTGCTAATGGTTGAGAAGTACAAACCATACCACGGTTACTGTAAACAACACTTCTTCTTGATGGATACCTGTTTTGAGTACTATTGTAATTCATCATTTCTCCTTTTGTAACTACTCAGCCTATTGCCCTTGTTGAATGATAAGCGGCGCCATGGGGACGGTTCGAGCGTCTCGAAGCGCAGTTTAGGCCGAAAGGAAGACGATGGAACCGTCTCCTTTATTTATTATAATAGAAGGGGAATAGTAAAAACCATATTAAATCATAGCAAGATCGATCTCAGTGACTAATCTTTGCATTTATATACATTTTTAATTTAAGCATATAACTGGTATGTCCAGGTAAAGATGTTTTATACCTGAATACTAATATAACTTCTTAAAGCCATTCGATAGGTCAATCTGTGCTTATTTAACAGTTAATACACTACAATTTTTTGATTCTTGGACTACCGCACTACTTACACTTCCCAGGAATATTTTTTTCAAACCGCTTCGTCCTCTGCTGCCAATAACAATGGTGTCAAAACCTTCTTCGCTGGCTGTTTTCACAATAGTATCTGCCGGTTGCCCTTCTTTTAGGATTGCACGTGTCTTGATATTATTTTTTTCAAAATAATCCTGGGCTTCTTGCAATATTTTATTTCCTTCTTTCTTATTCTCTTCCAGTATTGCCCTGAATCTTTCCATGTCTTCTTGAGTTGGGGCATAAGCTTCTCCCCGGGGTAAAGCAGAAAGACTTACATTCTCGTCATGAACATGAATAATGCCTACTTCGTCTACATTACATCCTGCTGCGAGTATTGCTGCTTTTTCTAATGCTTTTTGACTATGCTGCGAACCATCCGTGCACACTAATATTTTCATGATAATATCGCTCCTTTCACTAATTAATTGCCTAAAACTATCAAAACCTTTCAAATATATTTTACCATAAAAAAAGCAATTAAAAGAGATAGCTACATTTAAGTCCTGATTTAGTATAATAATAACTAAACAAGGGGTGCTTTAAAAAATTTTCATACCCTGTAGGATTGTTCAAAATACTTATTGTGAGAGGAGTGCAAATGATAAATGAATTATCCATGTAAGATCGCTATATTAATTTTTAATGAGGTTGAAGTGCTCGATTTTTGCGGTCCCTTTGAAGTGTTTTCCATAACCAAAGGCAACAATGGGCAGAGTCCTTTCGAGGTAATGATTGTAGCAGAGGATGAAGCTCCAGTCTTAGCAAGAAATAAATTAAGTATAAACCCTCAATATGCCATTACTAATTGCCCTAAACCTGATGTTTTATTAATTCCTGGCGGGCCAGGAACGCGTAAAGAAATATATAATGATGAATTATTAAATTGGATAAAATCAACTTCAATAGCAAGCGAACTCACTTTATCTGTATGCACCGGTTCATTACTACTGGGAAAGGCTAATTTGTTAGATGATCTGGAAATAACTACTCATCATGGGGCTCTGGATTTATTAAGGGAGGCGGCGCCAAAAGCTATTGTCAGGAGCGATAAAAGATTTATTGACAATGGTAAATATATTATTGCAGCGGGCATATCTGCTGGTATCGATATGTCTTTATACGTGGTGGGAAAATTGCTTGGGCAGGATATAGCTGAAAAAACTGCAAAGTATATGGAATACGATTGGGTGGTTAATCATTAAATGGGGTAATTGGAACTGATAAGTATGTAATGATAATTCTCATAAAGATACTTGACTGCTTTAATTAATCATTGCTATAATAAAGTGCATATAAATCGGAAAAGGCAAAACCATCGCAAGGTGGTGACGCAAAGCTACAGGGACTTCTATAATTTATAGTGTTGAAGTCAGCCAGCTGTCGGTTTTGGTAATTATTTACTATTACCTCACCTGTTCTTTTGGTGAGGTTTTTATTGTCAGCAAGCGTCACAACCTCTTGGCATTTTATCATCAGGGTGGCTTATTGATCCTTCAGATCAAGCTGCCTGCAGAGAAATATCATAAAAATTAGTGCAGAACCCTTATATTCGACTGTTGTTTAAGCTTTTAAAGTTTTGTTTGGGAGGTATCTGTTTGAACATAGAAGATATACCAAATAACATAACCGAATATAATTCTGGGTTACTTAGTTTGAATAACTTCTTGATCGAGCAGGCTGAGATCAATGAATATGCTCATTTGGTTAAATTTATTATTAGCCAGTTAGACAGATTCTTAAAGCCTGTTTATGATAAAAGCTTATAATTACGTAACTCAGCCTATAGCCCTTGTTGAATGATAAGCGACGCCAAGGGGACGGTTCGATCGTCACGAAGCGCAGCGTAGGCCGAAGGGAAGACGATGGAACCGTCCCCGTGGCTTAAAGTAAATTGCTGTTCTTCGTGAAACAGAAAATAAGCTGTACAGGCAAAATCTAATTTTTTGGGAGTGTTAAAAATGACAACAAAGATGTTGATTGCGGCTATGATGATTATAGCAATTTTAAATCTTGTAGCTTTTTTTGAAGCTGGAAGCACCTTTAGTTTAATCATAGCAATCGTTTTGCTGGTATTGTCAGTTATATTCACGTTAAAACTTCGCCGCCAGTAGATATGATCAGCAATACACTAAAACGAACCTGAGTTGTTTTATTTAAAATATGCATTTGGTTAGGTTTGGACTCGGTAAATTTTGAAGCATTCTGTCATATGCATTTTACATTTAGGGTAAATTGAAAATAAAGATGAGGATTATATTAACGGAAAAAACTCTGAACCAGGCCCCTAAAATTATTAATACCCAAAAAATGTTAATTCCAATGTAACAGGAATTACCGAATTTAGCTTGTACAGTCTTATTTTTTAGCCATGCAAAGCAGTAATATATTACTTGTGAAGATAGTGACAGGCAGTAACAGTAATAGACCTCTAATATCAGCAGCGAAGCGCCTATGAGCAGTTTTTCAAAAAAGTCAATAAAGCGGCAAATATACTTAAAAGCTGGTATAATCAAAGGGTCCTTTAGCCTTAGGAATAGGCAGGGGAGACCGGGCTGCAGCTGGGAAAGGTCGCTGCTGATTATTTAAAATTAGATTAAAACGTTCGCGACCTCTGTGCCCAGCCCTTCTACTGCATGGATGCCCAGTGGGATTATTATGGTAAGTTAAGCCAACCTTTCCAATCCGCTTTGAACGTCGAATTCGCGTCAACTGCTGA
>PWYU01000095.1 GCA_003567725.1 Syntrophomonadaceae bacterium
AATTGGCCCCAGGCTGAAGAGAACAATTGCAGCTATACCGATTGTTCCAAGAAATTTTTTCAAGTCATGCTTTATTTGCCAGCGCATGGCTGAAAGGCCAAGGCTTATTCTTAACTGAATCAGGGTTAGTTTAAAAATATTCATCATGCGGTCAGCTCCAGGAAGATATTTTCAAGGCTTTCCCGGTTTGCAGCCAAAGACTTAAGTTCTTCCATGGTTCCGCAGGCTATCAGACGTCCCTGATGAATAATGCCTATCCGGTCGCATAACTTTTCTGCTACTTCAAGGACGTGGGTTGAAAAAAAGACCGTTTTACCTTCTTTACAATGATCTCGCATGTAGTTCTTCAGGTTGTTTGATGAGCGGGGATCAAGCCCGACCATCGGTTCATCTAAAATGAACAGTTCTGGTTCGTGCAGCATGGCCCCGACTAGCACTATTTTTTGCCGCATACCATGGGAATATGACTGAATCAGGTCACCGACAGCATCAGTTAATGAGAAAAGATCCAGCAAATAGGTCAATCTTTTACTGCGCACCTCAGCAGGAACAGCATATACATTACCCATAAAGTTCAGGTATTCAATCCCGGTTAGCTTTTCATATACCTCTGGGCTGTCGGGAACAAAGCTGACTGATTTCTTAACTGTTAACGGGTCTTCGGTTATAGAGTGTCCGTTTATTAAAACCGATCCACTATCAGGCTTCAGCAGTCCCACCATCATCTTGATTGTGGTTGTTTTCCCGGCTCCATTCGGACCCAGGAAACCGAAGATTTCCCCATTCTTTACACTTAAATTCAAATCATCGACTGCTTTGACAGCACCTTTATTGTAACTTTTTGAAAGACTTGTGATTTCAATCATCTTAACACCTCCAAACATAACGCCTGTATTTTAATACAGGATAAAAGTAACTATAAGTATAACCAGGCCGAAAACTGAGGCCCCAATATCAACCAGCACTACTCCCCGGCCCCTGTCCTTGCTCAGCATGGCCGCCACAGCCTTCTGGAATTTCTGGTAATCGAGGAGCAACACCAGGGCCTTGATCGCAGTTAAAGAAAATAGGACAGTAATATATATAGAGTTTGCAACATCTAAAGTAAAGTGAAAATACCAGGTAAGCGCAACCAGGGCCAGGCCCACCAGGGCTATAGCCACGATGTAGGGCGGCCGTTTTTCAGTGTAAAACTTTTCAATAAAGCTATTTTCATCCCAGGGCAGCAGGTGCATATAAAATGGTTTTAGAAATGCAGCCAGCCCAAAAACAATACCGAGAGTTGTAAAGTAATTCATGATCCAGACCTCCTAATAGAGTAAAAAGCCCATTAATAGTGATGCTAAGCCTAAGAACAGGGCAAATATGTTGATCAGGGTCAGGGTTTTACGGTCTTTTTCCAGCATCCGCACCGCAAAAGCCCGAAATTGCTTATAGTTGAAGAGTACCTGTGACATTTTAACCAGGGTAAGGGTCAGCATTAAAGTGATGATAATTGAATAGGGAACACCGGCTGTAAAATGCATATACCAGGTAAAAACGACCAGACTCAGGCCGAAAATCCCGCCATACCAGACCCAGCGAGGCTGTTTTTCCGTGTAAGCAGTGTTTAGCTCGAATGCGTTCCACTGCTTCGGAAAGAACTGAATTGCAGGACGGGTCAGGATCAGAATCAATCCAAAGACTATACTTAAAACCTGAAAGTAATTCACTTATAACTCCTCCTTGTTGTTATCTTTTTGCAGGCCCTTTTTTAGAAAAGCAGATAATTTGCGAGTTTCCTCTTTTAAAGCTTCACTATCATCAGCGATGATAATTTTTGAGTCAGGGTAAATATCAACAAAATGCATCAAGGTGAACTTTAATATACGAATCACAAAGTCCCTGTCGAAATCGTCTCTTATTTCACCTTTCTTGATTGCTTCACTCACCATATTCTTAATATATTCTTCAAAAGCCATGTTTAAATCGCCGATCAGCCTTTCTTTCAGAGGCTCTTCTGCCATAGTCTGCAGGCGTATACCAAGCAGGTGTTCCCTGTAGTGCTGTACGGCAAAATCGACCGAAGCCAGCATCTGGAATTCCAGGTTTTCGAAGAAACTCATTTCTGCCAGCGGTTTACCAGTCTGGGCAAGGGCTTCTTTTAGAAAAGCCTCTTTCATCTTCATAGTTTGGTCTATGATGTACAGGTAAAGGTCTTCCTTGTTGGCAAAATAATGGTACATGCTGCCTTTCGAGATTCCGGCTTTTTCGATTATGCTGTTCAGTGAGGCTGCATCAAAATCCTTACCTGCAAATTCATCGAGTGCAGCATCAATAATCTTGCTTTGTTCCTCTGGCACCAGGTTGAGAAAGCCTTGTTTAACCAATTATAAAACCTCCTTAGACCAGGTGGTCTAAACCATCTGGTCTAAGAATACCATCTCTCTTGCAAGAAAGCAATAGCTTTTTAAAAAAATGTGGAGCTGGGAATAAGCCAGAGTACTGGTATGTGTTTAAAGCCCTGGCCCTGTTTAGAATCACCGGCGGGAAGCCTCGGGGTCTATTGACCCCGTGAGGATGTCACTTTGTTAACCCCGAAAGGAATTAAGTTAATTTGGCACGAATCAGTAAAAGATATTATTAAGCGCCTGGGAAATGAAAGTTGGGATCTGGCCCGTGTGAAAGGTTTTCACTATCAGTTTGAAAGTCTTACTAGACCAGGAAGAGGTACTGTGCCGCATCCATAAGGATATATTTACGGGGATACTCTAATTAAATATAGTTTATGGCAGCCAGATATTATTGCAAATTTCAAGTTAAACTTGGAATCAGCAATATGCAGTAGAAACAAGGAGCAGCTTAGAATTTATAACTTTTTGCTATATCCTAAAAGTAATCATGTTTTCGTTAAGGAACCAAATATTCCTGCTGCTTAATGCTCTTTAACCAATCTTTTACCCACCCGTAAGGGTGCTTTAAATACTTTGTTATGTAGTATAATCCACCTATATTAAGAGAAATAAACTTTCCGGGGTAGGGAAGCAATGAGATTTGCTGAGAACATAGGAATAATACTTTTACTAATAGGAGGATTTATAACTGGGCTGGTTTTTATCTTGGCCTTAATTGCCGCTATCAACCACCGGTATCATCTAAATAAGGAGACTGATCAGTTCTTTCCACCGGGTAAAATGATTGAGGTAAATGGCCACCATGTGCATGTATATGGGGTAGGTAAAGGTGATATTACCCTTGTTTTTATGGCCGGGCATGGTACCAGCAGCCCCACTCTTGATTTTAAACCCTTGTGGTCAAAAATGGCTGATCACTTCAGGATTGTTGTGGTGGAGAGAGCTGGTTATGGGTGGAGTGAAACTGGAAACACTCCCAGAAACCTTGATACTCTGCTTGAAGAGACCAGGGAAGCTTTGCAGATTGCTCAAGAAAAAGGGCTTTATGTCCTTGTTCCTCATTCAATGTCTGGCCTGGAAGCGCTGTACTGGGCTCAAAAATACCCCGGTGAGGTGAAAGCGATAATTGGCCTTGACCCGGCAATACCGGATTTTATCGAGGCGCCTCTTGAGGTACCGAAAAAAACAAGCCTGTATTTCATGTATTTTATTTCCAGGATAGGGTTGTCCAGGTTTATGCCATATTCTCAAGCAGAAGATATGTTTCCCCCGCTTAAATCCGGGGATTTAAATGAGCAGGAAAAGGAAATGTTTATGGCTATGTTTTATAAAAGTGCTTATAGTAAAAACATGTTAGAGGAAATCGATTACTTAGAGGAAAATGCCAAAATAATACAGGCCGGTGAGATTCCTTTGGAAACACCAATGTATTTTTTTATTGCCAAAGAAAATGAAGTTCCCGGTGCTGATTGGCCTAAGAAATTGTCAAATTATATCCAGCAGGTAAATACCGGCAAATATATGTACCTTGACTGCGGGCACTACCTGCATCATTATAAATCAGATCTTATTGCAAAAGAAACCAGGGCTTTTTTAAAGGAATTAAGCCATGATTAAAAAGATCAGAAAGAGTTAAATACAACATGTCAGTTAGTAAAGATTTGATGCTTGAAAAAGTAATAAGTACATGAAACAGCTTTGCAGTGAAATTAGCAAGCGCTGCGTCGGTTCTGAAGGGGATAAAGAAGCTACCCGGTTTTTTGCAGAACAACTCGAATCATTTGGCTTCGAAGTTGAGATGCCGAAATTTCCCTGTTTTGACTGGCATGATCTTGATTCCAGGCTGAGCGTAAAGGGGCAATCATTCGAAGTCTTCACCTGCCCCTATTCCACGGGCGGCGAACTCAAAGGAGAACTGTGCACGATATCAAACCTGGAGCAATTAAAGAAGGCGGACGCAACAGGTAAAATTGCACTCTTGAAAGGTGAAATAGCCAGGGAGCAACTGATGCCCAAAAACTCTCCCTTCTACAACCCTGTAGATCACCAGGAAATAATCAGTTTACTCGAATCAAAAGGGCTTATTGGGATAATTTCAGCAACCAGATTAAATCTTAATGTAGCCGGAGGGACATATCCATTTCCCTTGATTGAAGACAGGGATTTTAATTTGCCTGCAGTTTATATGAAAGATGTGGAAGGGGAAAGGCTTTCTCTTTATGATGGGAAGACAATTACCATGGAAGTCAGGTCAGAAAGAATACCTTCCGAAGGCTGTAATGTTGTAGCCCGTAAAGGAGATCATAAGGCTCCCAGATTGGTTTTCTTGGCCCATATAGACAGCAAAAAGGGCACCCCGAGGGCGATCGATAATGCCTTGGGCATTGTTACCCTTTTGCTGCTGGGCGAATTGCTAGCCGGGTTTAAGGGGCCAGTGCAGGTTGAAATTACAGCAATAAATAGAGAAGAATATTATCCCAATCCCGGTGAACAGCTCTATCTAAAATCTATTAAAGACCGTTTTCCTGAAATCCTGCTGGGGATCAATATTGATGGAGTAGGTTATAAAAATAGCAAAACTGCCTTTTCTTTATATAATCTGTCGCCTCGCTTGCAAGAACTGGTCAAAGATGTTTTTTCCAAATATGCTGGAATCATTGAAGGTGATCTATGGTACCAGGGCGATCACAGCGCACCTGGGTCTTATCTGATGACTGGAAGGGAAGTTGATTAATAATGGGAAAAGATTTTTCAAAACTAAAACGTCCCCGGCATTCGATGCCAGATTTTGTGAAAGATGCCCTGACAAGAAAATGCTTAATGGATGTATATAAGAAAAGGCCCGCTTACCAGCAAAATGGCTATCTCGGCTGGATCCACGAAGCCAGGCTGAAAAAAACTAAAATGAAGAGGCTCTACCAGATGCTTGATGAACTGGAGAAAGGCGGCGTTTATATGAATATGGACCATCCTGAATCAGCGAAAAAGAAAGAGTAGTCTTCAAGCTATGCTTGCCCGGCCAAGACGCATAAAGGCTACTAATTATGAACAAGTTTTTAGATTTTGCTCTGTCATATCGTGATGCTGAGCAATATCAAGTAATATAATGTTTATAGTTTTCCTTTAGTCATAATAACCAGTAATAGTGTAAAAAGCACGGCAAGGACAACCGTAATTAAGTAAGGCTGCAGGGATCCTGCCTGTGCTGGAAGAACGGGCAAAATGGCACCGGATGTATTTAATGCAGCATGGAAAAAAAGCGGTATGATCAGGCTGCCGCCGGTTCTATTGTGCAGCCAGGTGAAGATGAAAGAAAGAGCGATGATTTGCAGTAATACCCATCCTGCGGGTATGCCTTCCTGGGAGGCACCGCTAATCCAGAACAGGGGTAAGTGCCAGACAGCCCAAATAATCCCAACAATTAAAGCAGCATGCAGGGAACTTACCCTTTTGAGTATTTGAGGTAGCATAAAGCCCCTCCAGCCCAGTTCTTCATTAAGCGGCCCTCCAAGCACGAGGACGAGAAAAAAAGTCGGGACCAGAAGGGCCAGGCTTTCTGTAGTTATAAATGAAGGAATCGTCCCACCACCTGAGTGATGTATAAAAAAGGCCATAATTATTATTACCGGTGGGAACAAGATGATAAACGCATACCATTTGAATTTCACCCTCCAGTCAAGCAGCCTGAACCACAAACCTTTAAGACCCTTTTTCCCGGCGATTATGGCAATGATCATAACACCGGCAATAGAAGGGCCGAAACTGCCCAAACCCCATAATGGGTTCTGCATTGTTATGTAACCTTGCGAAAATAAAACCTGCGGTAGCCAAAAACTCCATGAAAAAAGAAAAGTAATTACAGTAAAAGCTGCCAGAGGATTGCGTTTGATCATCGTTTAATAACCCCTTTAAATCAAAAAAAATGAAGCAATAATTGTAAGGCCGACCATAACAATATTGCTTATGCTGTGCATCATCATAGGGTAAAAGACACTTCCGGTTTTTTCATAGCAATCTCCGTAAAAGATCCCTAATATTATTGAAAGGATCACCTGGAAGAAGTTGTAATTTAGAGTAAAAGGGTCAAAAGAAAACCCTACATGGGCCAGGCCAAAAATGATTGCCGCAATGATATTGGCATAGCTTATTTTCTCCTTTAAAAAGCGGCCTCTGATAACAAGGGCCAGCATGGTGATGGCAAAAGCCCTGAAAATGAGCTCTTCCGACGGGCCGGACAGCAGAAGCTGAAAGCCCATTTGACCAAAGATATTGGTGGCGGTAAAGGGATATGGAAACGCTTGAAATGAACCGGTTAAAATTACGATCATATGGCTGACTAATGAACCGGCACCAAAAATAAGGGTAAAATTTAAAACATATTTTCTGCCAACCTCTTTATTGCCCCACTTGAAACCGAAATCGAGGGCTTTATGTTTAGTTATAGCAGCGATCATGAATATAAAAATGAGGGCCTGGACAATATGGTGCACTGATATCCAGGCATATGAGCCGTCCGGGTCTATGGCCTGATAGTTGAACTGGTCGGCGATGGCGCCGGATAGCCTGGGTACGGCAAGGAGCAGGACTGTTAGGATCAAGGTCCAAAAAAACTTCTGCAAAGTTTTGTTCATTGCCAGTTCTCCTATTACCTTAAATATGCTGGTAGCAATCGAACAAGTCCGTCCGCTAATAGCCTCTTTAACTTAAAGTTTAACAGATATGCCCTGATTATTGGAACCGGACGAGATCACTTATTTAAAACCTTATCCAGAAGAGATCGCGATCGCTTCACAAATACGCTAAGTTGGTAGTATGCCTGTCATAAGGTCTGGGCTATTATCTACCCCTAACAGGGCGGTAGTTTTTTATAGCAATTTCCATTTGGACACCCAAACCTTTATTTCCTTTTTACTTTTACAGTTATTTTAAGACAGAACCCATTTATTTTCAAATATTTTATTAACACTATTTTGTTTGACCCTATTAAAGGGGCGAGATGTGAGTCAATAAAAATACCAAATTTATCGGCCCTGTTCGGTTTTTCTTAACCACAGCATCAAGTAAACGAAAAGCCCCAGTAACAGCATTGAAATAATCATCATTAACCCGATAAAACCAATCACGATAGCTTCCAAAAGATTTGGACCTCCTTGTGTTATTGTCATTATTAATAGCCCTGGAATTCCTAAGCTATTTCCTCTTGCTTTTCATCAGATTTTGCTTTTAAAAACACTTTCTGCAAACTAAGCAGGAAGGCAGTGGAAAAAACCAGAATTCCACTGATAAAAGGCAGGAAAAGGTTGACGTCGAAAAGCATTCCGCCCCACAGGGGGCCGGCAATTCGCCCCAGGCTCATGAATGATTCCGCAACCCCCATGGCCTGACCCTGACTGCCGCCTGAATGCCTGGATATATAAGCGAGGGCCGATGGTTTTAGTAACGAGTTTAGGAGCATGAAAAAACTTATGGCCAGCATGATGGTAAGAAAAG